>JBGSKP010000274.1:0-9549 GCA_041741175.1 Thiocapsa sp.
CGGACCGGACGCTCGGACATGATCAGCGAGGCATCGACGATCCAGATGATCGCGAACATCAGCACGAACATGAACAGGCCAGCGATCGGCCGCAGCCAGGCGGTGGCCTGCGGAACGATGGACGCGCCGACGAGACCCCAAACGATCCCCTCGATACTCGCCATCAAGAAAATGATGACCCAGGCGAAGCCGAGCCAAACCGTCACGGCGGGCGTGGCGAGGCTATCCCCGTACGGACGTAGACGCAGAAAATCCAGAGACGGTAGCTTGACGGCAGGAAGAAAGCGCCGGTCGGACTCCATATGACAACCTTAACCTTGACGGAGCGCGAATCGCGTTCCCGGAAGGATAAACCATCGGCGCTTGCGGGAGGTCCTGGATGTGGGGGCAGGAGCCTTCAGCTTCCTGCCGCCAGCCGCCTGCCAATCCGATCAAAGACGGGGCTGGGGCTGGGAGCTGGAAGCCGGAGATTGGGGGGAGCTTGCCGTCCTCAGGCGGCGAGGGCCTGTCGCAGATCCGCTTGCGCGTCATCCCCGCTGAGGCGCAGGTCGAACCGCTCTTGCAGGACCGCAAAGACGTTTGGCGTGATAAAGCCCGGCGCGTTCGGGCCCAGGGTGATGCCCTTGACGCCAAGACTCAGCAAGGTCAGCAGAACGGCCACCGCCTTCTGCTCAAACCAACTGATGACCAGCGTCAGTGGCAACTCGTTGACGCTGCACTCGAAGGCTTCCGCGAGCGCGGAGGCGACCATAATGGCCCCATAAGCGTCGTTGCACTGGCCCATGTCCATCAGGCGCGGCAAACCCAGATGTTCGCCGTACTCGTGATCGCGGATCCGGTACTTGCCGCAGCCCAGGGTCAGGATGAAGGAATCGTCCGGTGTCGCCTGCGCGTAATCGCTGAAATAGTTCCGCCCCGGATCAGCCCCGTCGCAGCCGCCGATGACGAAGAAACGGCTGATCTGGCCGGCCTTCACCGCGTCCACAATCGTCTGCGCCTGATCGAGCAGGACGGTGCGATGAAAGCCGACGGTCGACTCGCCGACGATCTGCTCTTCGCAGGGCTCGCAACGCATCGCCTCGGCGATCACCGCTGAATAGTCGCTATCGAGGATGCGCTGTCCATTCGGTACCGCCGTGCCCCGGGTGGTAAAGAGTCGGCCCTTGTAGCTCTCGGGCGGGATCAGGACGCAGTTGGTGGTCGCCACCACCGGGCCGGGGAAGGCGGCGAACTCGCGCTTCTGGTTCTGCCAGGCGCTGCCGTACTGACCGACCAGATTCGGATGATTCTGAAAGAAGGGATACATGTGCGCGGGCAACATCTCGCCGTGTGTGTAGACCTTGATGTCGGTCCCTTCGAGCTGCTGAAGCAGATCGCGCAGATCGGCCAAATCGTGACCGGTCACCAGGATGCCCCGTCCGGCCTGGGTTCCTTCCCGCACCTGGTAGGGCGCCGGTTTGCCGAAGGCTTCGACATGACCTTCGTCGAGCAGCTCCATCACGCGCAGGTTCATCCGACCACACTCGAGGCAGTACTCCAGCAGGCTCTCCAGATCGAAGTTGACGTTGGTCATGGTCGCGAAGAGCGCCTCTTCGATGAAGGCCGAAACCGTCTCGTCGGACTTACCCAGGCGTCTCGCGTGATGGGCATAAGCGGCCATGCCCTTGAGTCCGTACAGGAGGGTCTCCTGCAGAGACTGAACGTCGGCGCTTTTACCGCACATCCCCGGTGAGGTGACGCAGGCGGTCTTGTGGTAGGTCTGCTCGCATTGATTGCAGTGCATTGGGTGCCTCTGAAGCGGATCGGAATCGAGGTCTCGTCGTGGCTCGCCGGATACGTTCCGGATCCCCATCGCCGATGACCGGGAGGCAGTCTGGCCAGCCAAAGACCTGTCAACCTTGACATAGGTCAAGAATTGGCTGAAAGAAGCCGTCTAGACGGACCTAGACGGTCTACGCCGGCTCGGATCAACATCGCTTTTTTCAGCGGAACACCGTTATGCTTTCCCTCACCGTCGGCCCGTTGCGCTCCGACGCTTAGTCGGCCCGGCAGACTCTGCCGGGCCCCGTTCCACTTCGACGACGAGACAACATATGAAGCTCACAGCGAGCGCGGCCCTTGCACTCCTCTGCACCACCGGATTGACGTTTGCGGGCGATGCCCACCACTGGGGCTATTCGGGACATGCCGGCCCCGAGCATTGGGGCGAGATCGACCCCGCCTTCAGCGTCTGTCAGACCGGCAAGGCGCAGACACCGATCGATCTGGTCGGTACGGCCGATGCGGACCTCCCGCACGTGGTGTTCCACTATCGGGCCGGTGGCCATGATGAGGTGCATAACGGCCATACGATCCAGGTCGACTATGACGAAGGCAGCTCGATCGAGTTCGACGGACGCCAATACTGGCTTAAGCAGTTCCATTTCCACACCCCGAGCGAGAACCACGTCAACGGCAAAGCCTTCCCGATGGAGGCCCATCTGGTCCATGCGGACGCTGAAGGGCACCTCGCGGTCATCGCCGTCATGTTCGAGGAAGGTCCCGAAAATCTGGCACTGGCCACGCCTTGGGCAGCCATGCCGATGACCCCGGGTCACACCGAGCATCTCGCCATGAAGGCTTCAGCCGAGGCGCTGCTGCCCGCCAATCGGGACTATTACAGCTTCGAGGGATCGCTGACCACGCCGCCCTGCACCGAAGGCGTCGCCTGGATTGTGATGAAGCACCCGGTCAGCGCTTCACACGGCCAGATCGTGAAGTTCGCACGGGCCATGGGGCACCCCAACAACCGCCCCATCCAGCCCCTGAACGCACGCGTTGTCCTGGAATAAGGCGCCGCGCTCACCGCTGCGCCGTTGACGTTGACCAACTGAGAACGGTCGCCCGAGCAGATCCGCCGGACTCGTTCGTTAAGCCCGGCCACTTCGGCAGGCGACGTGCCTAATCAGGCCATCCTGGCCTGATTACGATCAGGGCTGGAAGCCCTGACTACGCATGGCACGCGCGCTGCCAGCCGGGATAGCGATCAAAACAGGTCCGCCGGCTCGTCTTCGGGATCCGGCGGATGCTCTTGCCGATCTCAGGCAGGCGCCGCGGGCCGCCAGACCGAACCGACTCTTGCCCTTAGCCATGGTGCAGCGATGAACGACACTGGAGTTGAAGTTCTTAATACGCCCTATTCCGCTGTGCACTATTACGAGTGCAAGATCATTCTTCAGCCGCATCACTTCGTCACGGCCCAGGCATTTAAAGACTTCTGGAAGATCGTCTGCCATTCGGCCAAGAAATTTGACGTAACCATCAAGGAAGCCGACGGCGCCTTCGACAGTCACGTTCGCGAGGTGCTCTTCTACGACACCCCCGGATTCGATCTGTACAACAATCATTTCATTGTGCGGCTGCGCAGCTTCTACAAGAACGGTTGGCCGGACGGAATACCCGAATTGACCGTCAAATTCAGGCACCCCAATTTCGAGACGGCCGCGGCACTCGACATGCATCCGGCGACGGCCGGCGGCCAGGTCAGAATCAAGTTCAAAGAAGAGTTGCTACCCTTGCGCGAAACCCTGGGCGGACTGCGATCGATCTTTTCGCATAATTGCGTCCTGGCCATGCCGCGCGAGCAGGTCGACATGGCCGTCGAGGATCTCACACGCTCGTTCCCGGCATTGCAGGCGGTCAAAGCAAAGGCGGACGAACGCATCAAACTGGTCAACGATTTTGCAGTCGAGGAGATTCAGGCGAACGTCGGCGAGCTTGGATTCGGCCACGGCATCAAAGCCAAAGCCACGATTGCCGTCTGGCGCAATCGCCAACATGAGTGCCCCATCTGCGGAGAGTTCGCCTTCCAGTGCAAGTTCGACCGGCGCGATGACCTGCATAAAGAAAGCGTGAAGCGCGCCGCCGATTTCTATAAGACGCTCCAGACGGATGCCTATGAATGGGTGACGCTCGGAACGACCAAAACCGCTATTGTCTACGGGCTCGGTAACCATGCCACGACCAACCGCGAGTAAGTCAAACGCGGCATCGCCGCCATCGATCGGCAGGATCTTCACGGCATTCGCACTGATCGGGGTCTCCAGCTTCGGCGGTGGTCTTGTGGCCTATCTGCGCGATGTCATCGTGGATCGCGAGAAATGGCTCACCGACGATCAATTTCTTGGCGCGCTGGAAATCGGTCAAACCCTGCCCGGACTGAACTCGACCAACGTCGCGGTGATCGTCGGGCGCAAATTGCGTGGACCGCGCGGGGCCGCCGCCGCAGTGCTCGGACTCATCCTCCCCGGTGCCGCCATTCTGATCGTGCTCGGGTTTCTCTATGCCCGATTCCACAACAATCCGGATGTCACCGCCGCGTTGGCCGGCGTGGCCGCGGCGGCCGTCGGTCTGCTGCTGCAGGTCACCCTGAAGATCGGCGGGCGACAGCTCCTGCGGCCCAAGGATCTGGCCTTCATCATCCCGACCTTTCTCATGGTCGGCGTATTCCATGTCTCGCTCATGGCGACGCTGTTTCTGCTCGCACCCATCGCGATCTGGATCAACCGGCCAACCGCATTGCGCGAACCCAAACCGCCCTCCTCCTGATCCAGGCCGTCACCCATGCACGAGTTCGTTGAGCTACTCAATGTCTTTTCCGAGCTGTCCCTAATGGCGGTCGGCGGTGGAACCGCCGTGATCCCGGAGATGGAGCACCAGACCGTCGCGGTACATCAGTGGGTGAGCGCCAGCCAGTTTGCGTCCATCTATAGTCTCGGTCAGCTCGCGCCGGGGCCAAACATGAGCATGGTCGGGATCATCGGCTATCACGCCGCAGGTGTGGCGGGCTTCTTTCTGGTGCTGTTCGCCTTCTATTTTCCGGCCAGCATGCTGACCTACGTCGCCAGCCATATCTGGGACGCCTACGAAGACAACCCCTGGCGCGAGGCGGTGCAGCGCGGACTGGCACCCATCACGATCGGGCTGATGCTCGCCGGCGTCTATGCCGTCGGCAAAACCGCCAGCTTCAATCTGGATCGACCGCTCTGGTTCAACGGCGTCACCATGGGTTTCGGCCTGGCTATCGTGCTGCTGCTGTTCTGGAAACGCATCAACCCGGCCCTGTTGATTTTGGCCTGCGGGGTCATCGGCTGGTTCGTGCTGCGCTGAGAGGGTTCACCGCGTGGCCTTTAGCAGATTTCCGTGAACAGACATCCCGTCTGCGCATGCCCGGAAGACCTGTTGGGACTGATCGGGGCGAATGAATTCGCCCCGACACGCCGGTAGATCCGTTCCCTGTCTGCGAATAATGAGCCCGCTTTCGGCAGCTTCTAACAGCCCGTCGCCTACCGTTGGCGGCGGACCGCATCGCAGGGATTCGCCGTGGCAGTCAGGCGCCGAAAAAGCTGGTCGGCAACCAAACTGATGCCGCTTGTCGCCCAAGCCGCGCCGCCCTGAACCAGCAGGGCCGTGGCGTCAATACCGGCTTTTGGATCACGCAACGTGCCCCTGACGTACACAAAGCGGTCGGCAATGCCCAGCAGGCTGATCCCCAAACCCCGCCGCTGCGTCGTCTTGAAGCGAAGCTCGATCTCTTCGGTGCGCAGATTGATCGCCCCCCCGCCGATCGCGTTGATCTCTCTGGTCTGGAGCGCCAGGCCCTGCGTGCTGGTAGCAATACCGTCGGTCACATCGAACTGCATGACGGCACACTGCAGATCGGCGACCTGGGCGCGGACGTTCAGCGGACTGAGCACATCCAAAAGACTGACGAGCAGCCCGCCGAGAGGCAGCAATCCGGCCGCACGCTTGTGCAACTGACCCGAGCCGAATGACACATCCAGATGCCCGTCGGCATGCCCGAGAGGATCCTCCATCTCCGTCGCCAGGCCAGTGAATCGGGCGTCCAACGTAGCGTGGATTGGCGACTGCAGCCCGACATCCCTGGTCTCAAGCAGAAGCGCGAGATTCAGGTCGCCCCGAGTCTGGATATCGAATCGCCAACCCGTCTGGGCCGATCCAGAACCGGAGCGCTCCGGTTGCAGGTCGAGCCGGACGCCTGGGCGCTCCGCGCCGGCAGCCAGTCCGGCGCGCAGATGACCGGAGTCCAGGGCCGCGTCCAGCTCGACCAGGTCGAGTCCCAGGTCACCGGCCCTCAGGTGGCCGATCTTCAAACCAAGGGTGCCATCAAGTTGCTCGGGGATCGCGGGCAGCGGGGTCCTCTCGGGCGCCGCGCGGGCAGCCTCGGCTGCGGACTGCGAAATGGCCAGGTAAGGGGTGAGATCCATCCGCTGCGAAACCAGGGTACCCTGGACCCTCAGTCTCGGCGCAAAACGGATCGTCAGAGTGCCGCCCAGATCGCTATCCGCGCTGGCGATCTTCAGATCAGCGAGCTCGAGACCCCGGTCCAAACCCAGCACGCGGCTGGAAACCCTGAGCGGCAATCCTCGCGGAAGCCCGGCCGCGAGACTGTCCCGAAGCCCATCCGGGAGCCAGCCCGCGAGCGTGCCTGACACGGCGCCGTCAAGGGCGGTGAGATCCTTGATCGCGGCCTCGACATCCAGGCGGCTCCCATCAAAGGCGTCAAGTCGCGCGAGTGTTCCCGTCGCGCCGATGTCGAGCCCCGACTGTTGCAGGGACAGATCGACGTCCAGCTGACGACCCGCCACCAGTGCGGCGAGCGGCCCAATCCGTCCTCGGATGGCCAAACGATCGCGCCCGGCGCCTTGCCGCACCACGACATCCAGCTGCGGCCAAGCCGGGGCATCGCCAACCAGGTCGATCAGTGCGCCGCCAGTCAGATCCAGATCGAACGTTTGCCCGCCCGCCGTCGCCGCCGTGTGCAGCCGCACGGCTGCGCCCGGCGTGACGCTCAAGAGAGGTTGGGTGAACTGGACCGGGGGTGTGGCGCCTTTATCCTTGCCCTTGCCCTTGGTCGCACCCTGAAGCTGAGCCTTGTCGGCCTTCAGCTCGGCGTCAAGTGACTCGATCAGCTCGCGCGCGCTCGTTCCGCTGGTCCTGGCGCTTAAGGACAACACGTCCAGACGCCCGTTCCCCCACTCAATTCCCTTGGTCGTTAGATCCGCCGACCAGATCGGCCGATCGGCGCGCACATCGAGCATCGCCTCCCCGAGCAGGCGCATGTCGGAGAGCTCGGCGCTTAGCCCGTCGAGCCGCAGCAGACCCGCATCGAGTCTGAGTCGGGTCGCGAGCCGGTCGATTCTCAGATGCATGGCATCAAGGTCGGCGACATCCAGCACGAGTTCCAGATCAAGCGCGCGCAGTCCCGCGACCGGCAGGGCCACATCCAACCAGGCGTTGGTCGCCGCCGCCATTGCCGCAGGTCGGTTGAAGGTGCCGCCGGAAGAGCGCAGATCGAGCTTCGCGAGGGTCATACGGCCTTCAACCCGCGGTCTGATACCACCGGAAAGCAGGGACAGGTCGCCGGTCATACTGGCCTCTCCGACGGTCGCCGCGATGTTCACATCCGTCCTGCCGGCGGGTCCGGTCGATGCGGAGAAGGAGACGGGGATCCCGTAGAGGGTAACCTCGCCATCCACCGCCAAGGTCGGACTGCCGAATCCGATCACGGCAACGCGATCGATTCCGACGATCAGTGGCGCACCCGACGACCCCTGCAATACCAGTGTCGATTCCGCAAAGACCAGGTTGTCGATGGCGAATCCGAAGCGATTCGGGCTGCTCGATGCCCTGGCTCCTGGAAGCGCCTTCAGCGTCCCGATATCCAGATCGATCAGGGCCTCATGCACAAGGATTCGCGTGATCCGAAGCGAACGCGCAAACAGTGCCGCAAAATCCAGCTCGGCCTCCAACCGCCCGGCCCGCCAGGGCAAAGGCGCAGCGGATCCCTCGGATGCCCCGGCTTCCCCATACCCCGTCATCTGGACGTTCTGCAGATGCAGCGAGGGCCGGGGCAACCAGGCGACACCGACCGCACCGTCAATCCGGACATCGCGCCCCAACGCCCGGCTGGCGGCGGCCGCAAGCAGGTCTTTATGGGTATCGAGATACAGCGGCAAGGCGACGGTCGCACCGATCACGGCGATCGCAACAGCCAGCAGTGCCCAAAGGGCAATACGAATGGCGCTCATCGGCTCTGCGGTTATCCCCTGGAGTGATCATGGTGGAAGCACAACGCCGTGGGCCACCAGGCACCCAACCCGGCTCTATCGCGCCGGTCGCGATTGTATCCGGATCCTGACCGAGCGGAGCAATCCGCCCGGTTCATGAACGCCTTCAAAGTGGCCAGGTCCACTCATCGACATCCGGCTTGTCGATACCGTGCTCGTGTGCATAGTTGCGACAGTCGATCTGCATATCGCGCAGCTTCTCCTTCACGTGCGCACCGGCCACCTGCAGCCGCGGTACGCGGTTGATCACATCGATCGCCAGGCTGAAACGGTCGATCTCGTTCTCGATCGCCAACTCCAGCGGGGTGTTGATGTTGCCCTTCTCCTTGTAACCGCGCACATGCAGGTTCCTGTGATTGCTTCGGCGATAGGCGAGACGATGGATCAGCCAGGGATAGCCATGGAAATTGAAGATAACCGGGCGGTCCCTGGTAAAGAGACTGTCGAAGTCCGCGTCGCTGAGCCCATGTGGATGCTCTCCGGCAGGCTGGAGCTTGAACAGATCCACCACATTGATGAAGCGGATTTTGATGTCCGCGAAGTGCTCGCGCAGCAGCGCCGTGGCCGCCAGCGCCTCCTTCGTCGGGATATCGCCGCAGCCGACCAGCACGGCGTCTGGCTCGCTGCCCTGATCGTTGCTGGCCCAGTCCCAGATGCCGATGCCCTTGGTGCAATGCTTAATGGCCGCGTCCATATCCAGATACTGGAGATGGCTCTGCTTGTCGGCCACAATCACATTGATATCGTCGCGACTCTGCAGGCAGTGGTTGACCGTCGAGAGCAGCGTGTTGACGTCCGGCGGCAGATAGATGCGGGTGACCTCCGGGTTCTTGTTCACCACCACATCGAGAAAGCCCGGATCCTGATGGGTAAACCCGTTGTGATCCTGACGCCAGACGGTGGAGGTGATCAAGAGGTTCAGAGAGGAAATCCGCGCCCGCCAGGGAATCTCCTCGCAAATCGCCAGCCATTTGGCGTGCTGGTTGTACATGCTGTCGATGACATGGACGAAGGCTTCATAGGTCGCGAAAAAGCCGTGGCGTCCGGTCAGGACATAGCCCTCGTACCAGCCCTCCAGCGTATGCTCGGAGAGCATCTCCAGCACACGCCCATCGGGCGAGAGCTCGCCGCCGTCGGCATCCTCCGGCTTATAGTCGCAGAGCCAGAGCTTTTTCGAGACCGCATAGACTGCATCGAGCTTGTTGGAGGTGTTCTCGTCCGGGCCGAAGATCCGGAAGTTATCCATGTTCTTAGCCATGATGTCGCGCAGCAACGCACCGGTCGGCTTGGTGTTCATGGCGCGGATCTTTCCGGGCTCGGCAACCGCCAGGGCATAGTCGCGGAAGTCCGGCATGCGCAGTGCGCGGCGCAGCAGTCCGCCGTTGGCGTGGGGGTTGGCGCTCATGCGCAGCGTGCCCTG
>JBGSKP010000275.1:0-12393 GCA_041741175.1 Thiocapsa sp.
ATCGGCGACCAGATCGGCGATGCTGATGTCGCTCTCGTGTCCGACTCCGCTGACGACCGGGATGGCGGATGCGCGGATCGCCCGTGCCAGGGCCTCATCGTTGAAGGCGTTCAGGTCTTCGAGCGAGCCGCCGCCTCGGGCCAGAATCAGCACATCGCATTCGGCGCGGGCATTGGCTGCCGACAGCGCCGCGATCAGCGACGCCGGCGCCGCCTCACCCTGGACTTGGGCGGGATAAATGACCACCGGCAAGGCGGCAAAACGGCGTTTGAGGACGACAAGCAAGTCGCGTACAGCTGCGCCCGATGGTGATGTAATCAGCCCGACCTGGCGCGGAAAGGTCGGAATCGGCCGCTTCACCGCCTCATCGAACAGCCCTTCGGTAGCGAGCTGACGTTTAAGCCGCTCGAACTCCAGACGCAGCGCGCCCTCACCACCCGGTTCCATGTAATCGACGATCAATTGGAAGTCGCCGCGCGGCTCAAAGAGGGTCACCCGCGCCCGGACCAGCACCTGCAGGCCGTTCTTCGGCGGAAAGCTCAAAAGCGCCCGCTTCGGCCGAAACATGGCGCAACGAACCTGGGCCGCCGCATCCTTCAGGGTGAAGTAGATGTGACCGGACGCCGGCTGGGCGAGATTCGACAGTTCCCCCTGGACCCAGAGCACCGGGAAGCTGCCGTCCAGCACAGCCCGCACCTCGCTGGCCAGGCGGGCGACGCTATAGATCTCGCGTGTGTCGTCGATGACATGGATAGAGGACATGGCGGTGCGCGGCGTCATGATTGGCCGGGGAATCCCTTTGCTATCGAGCTGTTTGAGTGATCTAAACCGCGCCCAGCGCCGTATGTCATGTTTTTGGATGGGATCAACCCCGGCAGACTCGACGATTGTTGGAGCTGACGCGGTTTAAAGTTTTAAAAAATATGAAATTTTAAACGCGTCTCCAGCGAGGTCGATAAAGTCCCCAAGGCCGAATCCAACACAAAGTTTCGGCAGGTCGCTTTGCTGGAAGCGCTTTAGAGTTTACCCGCGTGCATTGAAATTCTATACTTTCGGGTTACTTTCCTGTTCTGGTCACTGATTGCGGAGCCTCCCCATGCGCCTGATCCAGGAAGCACTCACCTTCGACGACGTCCTTCTTGTTCCGGCGCACTCGCGGGTGCTCCCGAACGAGGTCGATTTCCAGACCAAGCTGACCCGCGGCATCTCGCTCAAGATCCCCCTTGTCTCGGCCGCGATGGACACGGTCACGGAGGCACGCCTGGCGATCGCGATGGCCCTGGAAGGCGGCATCGGGATTATCCATAAAAACATGAGCGTCGAGCGCCAGGCGCGCGAGGTCATGGCGGTCAAACGCTACGAAAGCGGCATCATCCGCAACCCGATCACGGTCGGACCGCAGACCAGCATCGGCGAGGTGCTGCAGCTCACCCATTCGCACAAGATCTCGGGCGTCCCGGTCACGGAGAACGGTCTGCTGGTCGGCATCGTAACCGGACGGGATCTGCGTTTTGAGACTCGCATGTCCGAGCCGGTGTCGACCATTATGACCCCGCAGAACCGTCTGGTAACGGTGCGCGAGGGTGCGAGCCGCGAGGATGTCGTGCGCCTCCTGCACGAGCATCGCATCGAGAAAGTCCTGGTCATCAACGACCGCTTCGAGCTGCGCGGTCTGATCACCGTCAAAGACATCCAAAAGGCCAAAGACTTCCCGAAGGCCTCGCGTGACGCCCAGGAACGTTTGCGTTGCGGTGCCGCCGTCAGTGTCGGCAAGGGCACCGACGAACGTGTCGCCGCGCTGGTCGAGGCGGGGGTCGACGCCATCGTGGTCGATACCGCCCATGGGCACTCCCAGGGCGTGCTCGATCGGGTGCAGTGGGTGAAGGTCCGGTATCCGGATGTGCAGGTCATCGGCGGCAACATCGCCACGGCAGACGCCGCCCGCGCGCTGGTGGACGCCGGCGCGGACGCCGTGAAGGTCGGCATTGGACCCGGATCGATCTGCACCACGCGGATCGTCGCCGGGGTCGGCGTGCCCCAGATCACCGCCGTCGCCAACGTGAACGAGGCACTGGAAGGCACCGGTGTCCCCTTGATTGCCGACGGCGGGCTGCGCTTCTCGGGGGATGTCGCCAAGGTCATCGCCGCCGGCGCCAACAGCGTCATGATCGGCGGTCTTTTTGCCGGCACCGACGAGGCGCCCGGCGAGGTCGAGATCTACCAGGGGCGATCTTACAAGTCGTATCGCGGCATGGGCTCGCTCGGCGCCATGGGTTCGACCGAAGGCTCCAGCGATCGCTATTTCCAGGAAGACACCGAGAAGGAAAAGCTGGTCCCGGAGGGCATCGAGGGTCGCGTGCCGTACAAAGGCAGCGTGCTGAACGTGATCCACCAGCTCGTCGGCGGCCTCGGGTCAAGCATGGGCTATACCGGCTGCGCGACCATCGAGGAGATGCGCACCAAGCCGCAGTTCGTGCGCGTGAGTTCGGCCGGGATGCGCGAGTCGCACGTACATGACGTGCAGATCACCAAGGAAGCGCCCAACTATCGTATCGACAATTGATGTCTTGCGCCGGATTGTGCTTTGGGCACAATTCGGCGCAAGACATCAAGATGCTTTAGTGAAGGTTGTTTTGGCGTCCTGATAAAGACGCCGTCGCGACCGATCGCCGTTTTCCCCTCATCTATCCCCGCGCCCCTTCCGGAAACGTCACCACGCCATGACCAATATCCACGCCGACCGCATCCTGATCCTCGACTTCGGGTCGCAGTACACGCAACTGATCGCGCGCCGGGTGCGTGAGGCGGGGGTTTACTGCGAGCTGCACCCGCACGACATGGAACAGTCCGCGATCCGGGACTTCGCTCCGAGCGGCGTCATCCTGTCAGGCGGACATCAATCCGTTCACGAGGACGAGACGCCCCGCGCCGACTCGCTCGTCTTCGAGCTGGGCGTGCCGGTGCTGGGCATCTGTTACGGCATGCAGACGATGGCCGCACAACTCGGCGGCAGCGTTGCGCCGGCCGCGCATCGCGAGTACGGCTATGCGCAGGTGCGCGCCCGCGGCCACTCGCGCCTGCTGCGCGATATCGAGGATCACACCAGCGCGGAGGGCTACGGCCTGCTGGATGTCTGGATGAGCCACGGCGACCGGGTCGAGACCCTCCCGCCGGGATTTCAGGTCATCGCCGAAACCGCCAATGCCCCCTTGGCCGGCATCGCCGACGAGAAACGTCGATTCTACGGCGTGCAGTTCCATCCGGAGGTCACACACACCCGCCAGGGCCAGCGGATTATCGAGCGCTTCGTCCATGAGATCTGCGGCTGCGGTCGTCTCTGGACACCCGGCCAGATCATCGAGGACAGCATCGCCAGGGTGCGTGATCAGGTCGGCAGCGATGCCGTCCTGCTCGGACTCTCCGGCGGCGTGGATTCAAGCGTCGTCGCCGCCCTGTTGCACCGTGCCATCGGCAGCCAATTGACCTGCGTCTTCGTCGATAACGGACTGTTGCGTCTCGGTGAGAGCGATCAGGTGATGAGCACCTTTGCGCGGCACATGGGCGTGCATGTCATCCGCGTCGACGCCGAGGACAGGTTCCTCGGTCGCCTCAAGGGCGTCACCGACCCGGAGCAAAAGCGCAAGATCATCGGCAATACCTTCATCGAGGTCTTCGACGACGAGGCGAGCAAACTCGATAACGTTCAATGGCTTGCTCAAGGTACCATCTATCCGGATGTGATCGAATCGGCCGGCGCCAAGAGCGGTAAGGCCACCGTCATCAAGTCGCATCACAACGTTGGCGGACTGCCGGAGGACATGAACCTCAAGCTGGTCGAGCCCCTGCGCGAGCTCTTCAAGGACGAGGTCCGCAAGATCGGCATCGAGCTCGGCCTGCCCTCCGAGATGGTCTATCGCCACCCCTTCCCCGGGCCCGGGCTCGGCGTGCGCATCCTGGGCGAGGTCCACAAAGACGACGCCGTCACCCTGCGCCAGGCCGACCACATCTTCATCGAAGAGCTGCGCCGCGCCGATCTCTACGATCAGGTCTCCCAAGCCTTTGCCGTCTTCCTGCCGGTCCGCTCGGTCGGTGTCGTCGGCGACAAGCGCCAGTACGCCCACGTCATCGCCCTACGCGCGGTCGAAACACTCGACTTCATGACCGCCCGCTGGGCCCATCTCCCCTACGACTTCCTGGATCTGGTCTGCCGCCGGATCGTCAACGAAGTGCCGGGCGTGTCGCGCGTCGTCTACGACATCACCGGCAAACCGCCGGGGACGATCGAGTGGGAGTGACCGCGGGACATAGACGGATTAAATCAAACAAGACTGGCCGGCGTAGGATGGGTGGAGCGCAGCGAAACCCATCATCCCCGCTGCGACGCCCGAGAGATGCGTCAAGCATTCCGCATCGTGCCCGGCCGTCAGCAAAGGATCGTGATTCGAGTTCTGCTTAGCCCTCGACAAGAACGAACGATCATCCGACCAAACAGTCGACGCGATCCCGCAGAGCACTATGCTGACATCCATCCAGCTAAACGATTTCAAGAGCTTTCGAGATCAGACGATCCCGCTTGCGCCGCTGACCGTCTTGGTTGGCGCAAACGCCTCGGGTAAGAGCAATCTCTTCGATGCGATTCGATTTCTTCAGGGCGTCGGACTCGGTCACCCCTTCACCGAAATACTCCTTTCTCGCTGGGAGGGCGGACGGGAAGTCTGGCCGGGGATACGGGGCGGGATCCATGAGGTCGCATTCTGTCACGGCGACAGCTTCGGCCTTTCGACGGATTGGAGCCTTTGCCGTCGTGACCATCTAATGCGGGAGGCAGAGGCCCAGAGATTTGTCGGGGTCTTCGACTATCCCGAGGTGCGGCTCGCCCATCGGATCAAGTGCCGTACCCAGGACCAGGTCCTTCTGATCGACGAACGCCTGACGGATACCGACGAAGGCAATCAGCTCTTTGCAACGGGCGGGTCCAGGCCATCGCGACAGGCTCGCAGCACAAACATTCTCCCGATCTCAGCCGACCTCATGCCGGAGAATCCCGGAAAACGCCCTACTGCAATTTGTGACTCCGCCCGCAGTGCCCTCGGTCAGATCGTTGCGCTGAGACTGGACGGCGTACACGATCGCGTTGCAAGAGACTGCGCTAGATTGGCTATTACCATGAGGAGTTCCCTCTTCCTCGATATCAGTCCCGCACGCATGCGCTCTTATCAAGCCATTCAGGCCCGGGGCCTGGGCGAACAAGGAGAAAATATCTCCCCGGTACTTCGCAGATACTGCCAAGACAGCGACAAAAAAGCCGACCTCATCGATTGGCTTTCCGAGCTTTGCGGACCGGCGATCACCGATATCCGTTTCGACGAAAACGCGCAGCAGGAGGTCATGCTCCAGGTCGTCGAGACGAACGGAATGCCGATCACTGCTCGCAGTCTATCCGACGGGACACTCCGCTTCCTCGGCGTTCTCACCGCCTTGGTCACGGCTCCCGAGGGCTCGATGGTCCTGATCGAGGAGATCGAAAACGGCCTTCACCCGACACGCATTCATCTTCTGGTCGAGCTCTTGGAGCATGTCACGAAAGATCGCGGTATCCAGGTGCTGGCAACAACCCACTCCCCGTGGCTGCTCCAGCACCTCTGCGACGAGAGCCTTGGCAACGCGGTTGTCTTCGGCCGCGTTCCCGAAGAGGAAGGAACAATCGCGCGTCGCCTCAAAGATCTGAAGGATTTCGAAGCGGTTGCCGACCGAGTCGCCGTCGACCGCCTTTTCTCGACCGGCTGGCTGGAGCGAGCCTTGTGAAGGTCTTGATCATCCCCGAGGACCCAACACACGACCAGTACATTCTCAAACCCGTCGTAGAACGGATCTTCAAAGAGATCGGACGAAAAGTGCGTATCGATGTGTTGGGCGACCCGCATCTTCGGGGCGTCGACCAAGCGCTGGATCGCGAAACGATCACGACAATCATCGACGACAACCCGATGATCGACGTCTTCCTGTTGATCGTCGATCTCGACTGCAACCGCTATCACAACAGGGAGCGCGCCGATGATCGCGAACAAGAACACCGCGGCCGACTCCTGACCTGCCTCGCCGAGCAGGAAGTCGAAGTCTGGATGCTTGCGCTGCACCCGGGGCAAATCGTTGGAGATTGGACAAAGGTGCGCGCGGACTGCGATCCGAAGGAGCGGTACAGCGATCCTTTTCTCAATGCGCTCGGCAGCGATGGCCCGGGAAAGGGCCGTGAAAAGGCGATGCGGGCGCTGACTGGAAACTGGTCGCGATTGGTTCGTCTTTGCCCCGAGATCAAGGATCTGCAAGAGCGGCTCACCGAATGGTCAAGAAGCCGCACGGATTGACCCATCGATGGATTCTTCGAAAGAGACCGACGACCACTGGATGCAATTGGCCCTGACCTTCGCCGACCGCGCCGCGACCGAGGGCGAGGTGCCGGTCGGCGCGATCCTGGTCCTGAACAACGAGCTCATCGGCGAGGGCTGGAACCGACCGATCGGGGCCCACGACGCGACCGCCCATGCCGAGATCCAGGCCCTGCGCGACGCTGGGCAACGCTTGGGCAACTACCGCCTCCCCGGCACGACCCTCTACGTCACCCTGGAACCCTGCGTCATGTGTGCAGGCGCGATCATCCATGCGCGTGTCGGCGAGGTGGTCTTCGGAGCCGCGGATCCGAAGGCGGGCGCCTGCGGGAGCCTCTTCGACATCCTGCCGTCGGACGGGCGATTCAATCATCGCACCGGATGCCACGGCGGCATTCTCGCCGATGCGTGCGCAGAGACCCTGCGCGGCTTCTTCCAAGCCAGGCGCCGGCGACAGACGATCCCGACGATAGACAAGTAAGGTTCCGCGACTTACACTTAACAGCTTGTTGAAAGCGAGCAATTCGCACGACCAACAATCTCGGAGAGGTGCCGGAGTGGCCGAACGGGCTTGACTCGAAATCAAGAGAAGGCGCAAGCCTTCCGTGGGTTCGAATCCCACCCTCTCCGCCAACCATGGCAATGAAAACATTCTCTTTTCATTGCCTTGTGCTAGATCCATCCGCAATTGCCCCACGATTGAGCCCGCAGCCCGACGTCGGGTGAGTTTAGCCCCGACGTTCAGCTCCCCACGCGGCGTTTGCGCTGGCTAAGCCGATCCGGCTCAGGAATCCCTCGATATTAGTACGAAGAGAGAAAGCTGCGGATCGGCAGCGTCGCCTTTGCCATCCGAAAACCAAAATCACTGCACCAACGTTTTCCCCTTGGGAAGCAGACCTCCCTCGAAGCACAGTTCGTCTGAAGTTTCGGGACTGAATAATGCGCCGTGCGCAGTCATGCGATAAGCTCGCGGATCGAACGCCTTAAGTTCCCGATCGTCGGTAAGAGATGGCTCGACACGATCCCTCCTATAAGCTGCTGTTCGCCCATCGCGAGCTAGTCGCCGACCTGCTGCGTGGCTTCGTGTGCGAGCCATGGGTCGCCGAGTTCGACCTGAGCACCTTGCAGCGCGCACGTGAGAGCGGGATCAGCGATGATGTGCGCGAGCGCGAGGACGACCTGAACTGGCGCGTGCGCTGGGGCGAGCGCGCGCTTGATGCCCCGAGCCTTGATGATGTCTTCCGAGACGAATCCTGAACGTCAGTGGCGACATGATGCCCGACGAGACCGAGACCGAGGCCCAGGCAAGCACTCATCCCGTCCAGACGCTCGCCGCCATGGGACCGCAGATCACGCAGGTCGCCTCCTTGCTTGAGCGTTTTGGCCTGGGCTTCAGCCTTCATGACTCAGGCCAGGCGATTCCAGGCTCCTATTGGGGCGAATCCGAAGCCGGTCTGGTCGGCGCCGTGCTCCACGCCAGGCCGGAGACGCCCCTGCACTCGGTCCTGCACGAGGCGGGGCATTGGATCTGCATGGACCCGGACCGACGTGCGCGTTTGCATACGGATGCAGGGGGGGATGACCCGGAGGAGAACGCTGTCTGCTATCTCCAGGTTCTGATGGCGGATGCCATCCCCCACTTCGATCGCGACCGTCTGTTCGCCGACATGGACGCTTGGGGCTACAGCTTTCGACTGGGATCGGCCAAGGGTTGGTTCGAGCAGGACGCCGAGGACGCGCGGCGCTGGCTCTTGGGGCATGACCTCATCGATCCACAGGGACACCCGACCTGGCGGGTGCGTCAAGACCGCTCGCCGACCTATACTTGATGTCTCGGACACCAACAGACGTCGGAGGCATCGATGCGTATCAGTCACCTCACCGCCACGCTTCTCATCATCGCCGTTTCAACCCCGGCCCTGGCTTGGGGTCCCGATGGGCCGATGCCCCCCGTACCCGTTGACCCATGGAGCGCACCCTGGAATGGCGGATGGGGCGGACCTGGACCCTTCACGGCCCCCGATTATCCCGATGCGCTACCGCCGTTCGGAGCCCCGCCATTCGCGGATCCAGGCGGATTCCCCGGACCGCGCGGAGGCCCGGCGACGGCGCGACCGGATGCGCCCGCAGGGCCCTTCGGCGAGGGTCGCAGACAGTTGTCGATCTCGCGACGGGCCACACCCGACGCCTATCTGATCGATATCCGGCTCGGCAACATCGATCCCGCTCAGGTTCGGATTCTCCCGCAAGGACGGGGCCTGAGGATCGGCTACCAGACCCGCGCCGAGGATTATCGACAGGACAGCTTTGAGGGAGGCTACGGCAACAGCTATCGCTCCTTCAGCGGCTCGGCATCGCAGCGCCTGCCCTTACCGCCGGACGCCGATCTCGCGGCCATGTCCCGGGAGGTCTCGCCTGACCGGATTGAAATCCGTATCCCGCGCAGGGATCCGCGTCGGTCCGTGCCCTGGTCGGGGCCATACTGGCCCGAGCAGATCCCACAGACTCAACCAGACTAAGCACAGTCGTCTCAGACCCGCGATCAGGAACCCATGCCCATGCCGTTCGACACCCCCCAGGATGCAGAGGACGCCTACTATGATGCACTCGAGGCGGGTGACTCCGCGGCCATGGCACAGGTCTGGGATGACTCGGACGAGATTGCCTGCCTCCTGCCCATGACGCCGCTCGTCCTGGGCCGGGAGGTTCTGCAGCTCTGGCGATCCATCTTCGAGCAGGCCGGCGCCTTCGACATTCAGGTCCGACACCTTGCCTGGATCGAGACCGGCGACACCGCAATCCATCTCATCGAGGAGCGCACCCAAGGTCAGAATCCCAGCCAGCCCGCGCCTGCCATCTATGGGACCAATCTGTTTCGCAGAGGCCCGGACGGTTGGCGATTGCTCATGCACCAGAACTCACCGACACCGATGCCCCCGGGTGGTCCGGGCGCGTGAGCCCAACCAGCCCGTTCATCGATCCGGCCCCGCGTCTGCGGGTCCGGATCGAGACACTTGGCTGCCGGCTCAACGAGGCCGAGTCGGAAGAGTGGGCCGAGCACTTTCGTGACCGAGGGTTTCGCGTCGTCGGCGCAGATGAGCCGACCGATCTGGTCGTCATCAACACCTGCGCCGTCACGCAAGAGGCCGTGCGTAAGTCGCGTCAGATCCTGCGCCGCAGTCAACGCGCCAATCCACAAGCCAGGCTGGTGATCGGCGGCTGTCTCGCCACACTGGGCGACAGCGCCATCTCCCCGGAAGAAGGCGTCGATCTGATCGTCGCGAATCGCGACAAGGATCGCCTGGTCGAGATCGCGCTCAAGACGCTCGATTTTCCGACCCTGCCGCCGCCGGAGACGAAACTGGAACTGGCGACAGAGGCCACCGACGCCGCCGGGGCACTGTTCTCACGCGGCCGCCAGCGCGCCTTCATCAAGGTCCAGGACGGCTGTCGCTATCACTGCACCTTCTGCATCACCACCCTGGCGCGGGGTGAGGAGCGCAGTCGATCGCCGATCGAGATCGTCGGGGCGATCAACCGACTCGTCGAGCAGGGTATTCAGGAAGTCGTGCTCACCGGTGTGCATCTGGGTGGTTACGGCTCGGCACAGGGCGATGGCCGGGGCGGAACGCTCTCCGACCTGATCGCGCGCATCCTCGCGGAGACCCGGATCCGTCGGCTACGCCTGGGCTCGCTGGAACCCTGGGATCTGGGCAATGCCTTCTGGCCACTCTTCGAGGATCCGCGCTTGATGCCCCATCTGCATCTTCCGCTTCAGAGCGGTTCCGACCCGGTGCTCCGACGCATGGCCCGACGCTGCAAGACGGCGCAGTTCGCGCATCTGCTTGAGCAGGGCCGTGCGGCCGTGCCCGACATCAACATCACAACAGACATCATCGTCGGCTTCCCCGGCGAAGAGGCCGAAGACTGGCGGCGGACGCTGGCCTTCGTCGAGTCGATGCGGTTTGGCCACATCCATGCCTTCGCCTATTCACCGCGGGCCGGAACTCTGGCCGCCGACATGCCCGGGCAAGTCGACAGCCAGACCAAGCGCGAGCGACTCGATGCGCTCCAGAGGCTTGCGCTCGCCATGAAGCGCGAGGTTCTGCGCGCCCAGATCGGCCAACGCGTCCCGGTGCTCTGCGAAGGCAACCCGGACAGCCACCCAGACAGCACTCAAGCCGGCGCGCAGCAGCAAACGCGCTTTGGCTACACGCCGAACTATCTCCCGGTCGACGTCCAGGTCGGCGCGGCCCAAATCGGCGGCAAACGGATCAGCGGCAACCAGATCGTCCCGGTTATCTTGACTGGCTTGGACGCCAAGGGCTACGCGTTAATCGGACAACCGGATCCCGGAGAACGGCGTTCGGTCTGCACGAAGGATCCGACTCAATAGATCTGCTCGATCATCGACGGCACGCCGATCCGCGTGACGCCGTCGATCTCGATGGACTCCCAGGGCGAAGGGTCGGGGATGCGTCCGGCCTGGTCCGCACTGACCCATTCCAGGACCACATCCCGATCGGTCGCCGACGCACGTTCGCCGCTGGCCGGATCGATCCGCACCTGGACCATGCCGGCAGGCACCTCCAGGATCGCCTCGGGACGGCCGGCGAGGGCCTGCCGCATGAAGGCCATCCACATCGCGATCGCGGCCTGCCCCCCGGTTTCATCCCGGCCAAGGGGCGAGAAATCATCGAAGCCGATCCAGGCGGCGGCCGCCAAATCCTTCTGATAGCCGCAGAACCAGGAATCGCGCACCGCATTGGTGGTACCCGTCTTGCCGGCGACATCGCCGCGTTTCAGGGCCCGGGCACGCCTTCCGGTGCCGGTCCGGATCACATCCGCAAGCATGGAGTGCATCTGATAGGCGACCGGCGCACTGATCACCCGTTCGGCCTCCCTGCTGCGCGGCATCCGCTGCGGATCGAGCCCGAATCAGCCGACAAAGCCGATCGTCTCCTCCAACCCGACCTGATTGAGCAGGTCGATCGCCGCCAGGTTGCGCGACTGCACCAGGACCGGGCGCAGCCGAATCGGACCCAGGTTTTTGCCGTCGGCGTTGCCCGGTCGCCAGACCTCGCGCGCACTCACCCGCACGCTGACGGGTTCATCGCGAACCAGGCTCGCGGGTGTCCAGCCCCGCTCCAGTGCCGCAGCATAGAGGAAGGGCTTGAAGCTCGACCCGGCCGGCCGGCGCGCATCGCTGGCCCGGTTGAACTGGCTCTCGTCGTAGGCATAGCCGCCGACTAGCGCCAGGATGGCACCGTCGACCGGAGACACCGACACCAGGGCACCGGAAACCAAGGGCCGTTGGGCGAGCATCCAGGTGTCCGCTTCAGTGCGCTCGAGCCGGATCAGGTTACCGACGGCCAGGACATCGGTCACCGCCTTCGGTGCCGGGCCACGCTGGTCGAGATCGCGCAACGGACGGGCACGCGGCAGCGTCCGGGCAACCATCCGATCACTCAGAACGCACTCGGGCTCGGCTGCAAACGTGGTCCCGGAGAGATCCCAGCGGGCCAGCATCCGTTCGGCGGTCCCGGAATGACCAACCGACGCCTTTAGCAACCAGGCCGCCGCCAGAACCTCATCGCGCTTGTCGGCGAGCCGACGGCTGCAGATCTCAATGCCATTAACTTATAAGCAAAACATTGATCTTAATATAGAATATCCACTCTACGACCCACCCAGCCGGAGATCGACCGCATGGTTCTTAAGCCGAAGGCGATTGCACCGACCGTTTCCGAAGCGCAATTGATTTGTGAAATTTGAAAGTATCTATAGTCCGTTAAAAAAGCATTTGTATTCCGATGAGTTCGCCGCCTGCGCGCAGCTCGATTCGAAGGCGTTCACCCGTGAGCGGGCACTGCCGCTACCGGCGCTGGTGTCGATGCTGTTGAATCTGCGCAAAGGCACGCTTCAGGACGAACTCGATCAGTTTGCGAACCTGTTGAGCGACGGCGAGCGGCTGTAGGGCGTCACGGCATCGGCCCTCTGCCAAGCC
>JBGSKP010000276.1:0-15094 GCA_041741175.1 Thiocapsa sp.
GCCGGGGCATCCGGATCGATCGCCACCCCAGGTCCGTTGCCGCGCGGATAACGCACCATCGCCGGCCCCGGATACTCGTAGGCGGAGCGCAGCATGGCGCGACATTCGTTCTCGTCCGCCGGGGCCATGATGATGAGCTTCGGCAGAGGTCGGCTGAAGCTCAGATCGAAGCTGCCGGCATGGGTCGCGCCGTCCGCGCCGACCAGACCACCGCGATCGACCGCGAAGGTCACGTCCAGGTCCTGCAAACAGACATCGTGGATCAGTTGGTCGTAGGCGCGCTGCAGGAAGCTCGAATAGATTGCCACGACCGGCTTGATCCCTTCGCAGGCCATGCCGGCCGCCAGGGTCACGGCATGCTGCTCGGCAATCCCGACGTCGAAGAAACGCTCCGGAAAGCGTTTGGAGAAGACCGTCAGGCCCGAACCCTCGCACATCGCTGGGGTGATGCCGACCAGACGTGGATCCTGTTCGGCCGTGTCGCAAAGCCAGCTCCCGAAGATCTGCGTGTAGGTCGGTCCCTTGGGCGCGCCCTTGCGCAGCTCGCCGGTATGCCGATCGAACGGGGTCACACCGTGATAGGTGACGGGCTGGCCCTCGGCAGGCTCGTAGCCATGGCCTTTCTGGGTGACCACATGAAGGAAGCGCTGCCCGCGCATCTCCTTGATGTTGCGCAGCGTCTTGACCACCGAGTGCACGTCGTGCCCGTCGATCGGACCGATATAGTTGAACCCGAGCTCCTCGAACAGGGTACTCGGCATCAACATGCCTTTCATGTGCTCTTCCCAGCGGCCGACCAGATGGCGCAACTGCGGCATCCCGCGCAACGCGGTCTTACTGCCTTCGCGCATGGTGGTGTAGAGCTTGCCCGAGAGCAGACGGGCCAGATGATTGGTGATGGCCCCAACCGGCGGGGAGATCGACATCTCGTTGTCGTTGAGAATCACGACCAGGTCGACATCCATCGAGCCGGCGTGATTCAGCGCTTCGAACGCCATGCCCGCACTGAGCGCGCCGTCGCCGATGATCGCGACCATGTCGCGTCGCTCGCCGCGCTGCTGCGCGGCCAAAGCCATGCCGAGCGCCGCGCTGATGGACGTGCTGGAATGGCCGACGCCGAAACAGTCGTACTGGCTTTCGCAGCGTTTGGGGAAACCGGAGAGCCCATCCTTCTGGCGCAGGGTCTGCATGCGATCCCGCCGCCCGGTGAGAATCTTGTGCGGGTAAGCCTGGTGTCCAACGTCCCAGACCAGACGATCCTCCGGGGTGTCGAAAACATAGTGTAAGCCGACCGTCAGCTCGACCACGCCAAGCCCGGCGGCCAGATGGCCTCCGGTCTGCGCGACGGTATCGACAAGAAAACCCCGCAGCTCGTTCACCACCGTCGGCAACAGATGCTCCGGCAGGGCGCGTAGATCAGCCGGAGAATTGATCGATGCCAGCAACGGGTAGCGGTGCAGGATCAGGCCGGAATCACTCGAAGGGCGGTCGGGCATAGTCGGCATTCGCGCATAGCTTGAGACGGTCTGCTAGTTTAGACGAATCGCGGCGCGGCTGCGAAAGGCAAAGACCCCAAGCAAGCGCATCCGGCTGCACAAGCGACGCTGCACGGCGGTCTGGGCCCGGCAAAAACGCCGGACGCCGGGGACATCCGCCCAGAATCCAATAATTAAATCAATTGGTTGAAACGACGCGCTCAGGACGATCGTTCGCGCCGAGCGGACTGTGCCTGATCGCCGACCAGAAACGGCACAGATCATGCTGGAGGCGCCTGACGCAGCGGCCCTTCAAACAGCGCAATCAGGGCCGTCAGCAATCCGGATAAGAGCAGCAGGAGTCCGCCCACCCAGGGATGCACCAGCCACTCGGGCGCAAACAGCATCAGCGCACCGAGACCCAGCATCATCAACCCCGAGATGAGCTTGAGGATACGCCCCTGGTGCTCACTGAGCTTCTTTGCGCCAAGCGTGAAGGTGAACAGTAGGACAATCGCCAGCAGCGGCAGGATATAAATCAGGTTATAGAGCACCAGGTAGGCGTAATAGGCCTGCACCGAAAGGTTGTGGAGCGTCAGCGTCCGGGTGTAGACCATCGGAAAACCGGCGGTACACAGCAGCTCGTAGCTGTTCGCGGCGAGCGCGAGGACCAGGGTTCCGACCAGCATGGCGCCCATCCGATCGGCGGACAGCAGGGCGCGCATCCGGGCGAACAGCCCGGGTTTGGCCTGCGTCGGGATGGACAGGGTCGGCCCCTGACCGAAGAAGAAATAGTCCTTCACGTTCAGCCCCCCGACCAGCAGTGCGACCACACCCGCAACCGTCGTCACCACCGCCGCCCCGCCGACCACCAGAAACAGATTCAGCCACGCGGCCATGAATAGAAAGTAGACCAGACCGGAAAACAGCACAAAGGTAACGCCGATCAGCAGCATCCGTGCCCGACTGCGGGCATGCACCATCAGACTCAACAGAAAGAAGAGCACGAAGAAGGCGCAGGGATTGAAGGCATCAAGCCCTGCAAGCACCAGGGTAAAGACGGGCAGAGACAGGTCGGCAGGATCCAGCGTCCCCAACACCGGCAGTCGAATGGGGGGCTCCGCAGCCGACGGCGCCGTAGCATCGCCCCCGGACGCAACCTCGTTCGAGGCTACCTGCCGGCAAAACCGCGCCAGTCCGACCAATTGAGCCCCGACTCCATTGGAGTCGTCAAAACCGGTCAGCATGCGCCCGCAGACAAAGAAAGCCGGCACCGAACGGGCTTCCTCGCCCAGGGCACGCGCCATCTCAACATAGCGCATGACATGCGCGCGGTCTGCGGCCAGCTCGTAGTCTCGGACCTGGATCCAGGGATACTCCTCGCGCAGTGTTTCGAGGAAACGCAGCGCGGCCGCACAATGCGGACAAGTCTTCGACCAAAACACATAGAGCGGGACTTGGGCCTTGCCGTCGGCATCGGTCGCCACCCAGTCCGGGACGCGCAAGGCATGTGGATCGAACGACGCAGGCGAAGCGGCAAAGGAAGACAGCAGCAAGAAGGCTAGGACGAGGGACCTTACAACCCGCGACAGCGACATGATCAACTCCGCACGAATAAGTAACCGGCTGCGTGCCTCCGGCGTTTGCCCGAGCCGTGTGGAGAGCCGCCGGACGAGCCCGGGGCGATCTCTTGCGGTCGAGGAAACCCCAGCCTGAGCGCATGATTCTTTGTTGACTTTAAACCTGGATCCGGCAGTTGAACGGTCTGTGGCCGTAGCGACCATCACCAGACGGATTAATGAGCAGGCCACTGGAATTAATTTTAAATTCCATCCATCGTTTGAATGTAGCAAGACGCGCGATGGCGAAAAGTGCAGTGCAAAGTTTCTCGCCAATACTTGCCGAGCCATCTTCCGCAGCGCGCGCCCCGGCTTGTGCGCCTGCTGAAAGCGCTTGGCATCGAGGTCACGGAGAGCCTGTCGCTACCACCTTTCGATTATCTCAGAAACCGCCCGCGGCGCGAGATGTGGTCAAAGCTCCAAACATGAGCGTTAGGGGCATGGGTGCAGCGGCCGACCAAGCGCCTGCCGAAAAACTCGATCCGACCGGATTCCACTCTGACGGCGCTGCGGCCGCTCCCCTTACCACAGAGCGGGCAATCGGCGACGTAGCGCGCGAGTCGTATCTTGGGCGACTCGATGCCCCTGGGGTCCCGCCGCAGTTCGAGCACGTTCTCGTCGAACCCGCTCCATGGCTGCCAGAATATCGGTGCTTTCGCCACTCCATCTGTCACGAGCTGGACCCAGCGCCGCAAAAGAATCCAGGCAAGGAATCCTAGCCAGAGGGTCGCCATCGCATGTTGGAGGAATGCCAACGTGTTAGGAGTTGCGATGAGCAACCAAGCCCAAAGCAGCGTCAAAAGCACGAGCAGATACCCTGACAAAGTCACTCCGGCCAGCAGCACACCACCGGCCCAACTCCTCATGGCCAGGCCGTCGACAGGTAGCCATTGAAAGATCTTCGGAATCGATATGTTCTCGGCCAGATACTCGATCTCCGGCACATCGGAAAATCGCACTCGTAGCTCGGTGTGCCGCGCGGCGCCGGTTGATTCGACCTGTCGTTCATCCTGGTTCGGCAGGTCAGCCAAGATAAGGCGGTAGATGTTCGGCCTGCCCTTGCGGCCGGATTCTTTGTCGGGCTTGGCGTAGACACGCATTTCTTCATCACGAAAGCGCCTATGCAACGCGCTGTCCTCGGCGGTGTCCTTGCTTGGCCAGATTTCTTCCTTGAGCGTTTTCCAGTGATTCCGGACCCGCACGCTGGCCCCTTTCTCTTTGACCCAGACTGCGGCTTCCTTGTCTCCCTCTTCCGCCATCACCTTGGCGATGTCCTCCGCATACCAGCCGTCTTTCCCGTCAGGACGGCCCCGCTCCTCAAGGCTGCACAGGGCACGCAACACCAGAACAGGCTTTGTCTGCTCCCGCCAGTCTCGGTCCACGATTTCGCGCAGCACGGCTGCGGCGCGCTTTAGCAGCTCGGCATCATCGCGATCAGGCTGTTCAGCATCCATTGATTCAGTTTCCAAAGTGTTTTGGTTCTGTTTCGTGCTCGGTGCGCCGCGCAGTCTTGGGTCGACCACGATCCCCAAGATCAACCCGCGGAGGCTTACAGTGGAAGCGCAGAACTCGAGTACGAAACCTAAACACCCACGTACCGCCCGCGAGCAAGGCAAGCTCGCATATCGCCAGGGCGTCGCCCTGTCCAAGAACCCGTTCCAGGACGCCGGAGACCGTCTCGCCTGGACGGAAGGTTGGATCTATCAACGTACCCACTACCCAACCGCGCAGGATGCCAAGGAAGCAGCAGACGACGTCGATTGCCTGTCGCCGTGGGTTGGCGACGACGACGGCTACAACGGTTACTGCTAGGGCCGAATCCGCCGCATCCGTCCGGGCGCGGCATCATCCTGAGCGCGAATCGTCACTTCTGCCGAGCGAATCCTGAGCGCGATGGGCGCTCAACGACCGTGCCTCTGCAAGGTGCTGTAGGTGCTCTCGCCGAGGGGATCGCCGCCTGAATCAACGGCCGTAGACACCGAGCCTGAACGATCCTCAACGACTGACACCTGTTATGGTAGCATCGCGCTACTAACAAGAGGTGCGGAGTGCTGCCGGAATCAGCTCGCACCGTCCCAACCCGACCGTGAAGGGTATCCGTGCTTGAACACTGAGCGTTGGGTCTCCGTGGACGACGTGGCCGCCCACCTCGGGGTCACCAAAGACTCCATTTATCGTTGGATCGACAAGCGCGGGCTGCCCGCCCGGAAGATCGGCCGCCTCTGGAAGAGCAAGCTCTCGGAGGTCGATGCCTGGGTCGAAGCCGGCGGTGCTGTCGAGGACCAAAGAGAGCAGCCTCGAGATCGATGAACCCTTCCGCCCGTTCACCCGATCCACTGCGCCTGCTGATTTCCGCTGCGCCCCAGGGGCAAGCGCTTAGCCGTCCGACATGCAGGGTACCTGGACTCGACCCTGCGTCGCCTTACTTGTCGCGCCTATCTGCGCGCTCGGCGCTTTACAACGATCTCGCACTGCTGCTCGACGCAGCGCAGGCTCCTCTCGACGTCAACGCGTTCCGGCAACTCGTCACCGACGAGAACAGGTTGTCCCGAGGTTCCGACGCGGCACGCCGCAAGCTATGGCAGGAGCTCAAGTCGCGCTACCTGCTTGACGGCGAGCACCCACTGTTCGCGGCCTTCTGGCATGAGTGGTCGCGCTCGGCCACGGACGCAGAGCGCGCGTTGACCGCCTACTGCATGCTGGCCCTCAATGACCGGCTTGTCGCCGACCTGGGCACCGAGTTCCTTTACCCGCGCCTGCGCCGCGCGCCCTTCGCGCTGCGCGTCGATGACGTCCTGACCTTCCTTCGGCACGCCCAACAGCCGCATCCGGAGGTACGCCAGTGGTCTGCAAAAACCACGGTGGCGGTGGCCCAGAAGTACTGCGCAAGCATTCGGGATTTCGGCCTCGCCAAAGGCACGAGCAACAAACAAACGATCCGCCCTGCACTCTACGGCGCGCCGATACGCCTGCTGATTCGCGCGCTGCGACTCACAGGAGCACTGGATCTCGCATTGATCAACGCACCGCTGTTCAAGCTCCTCGCGCTGGAGGGTCCGGAGGTGATCGATGCGTTGGGCGAGCTGAATCGGGACGGTCAACTGCGGTTTCGCATGCAAGGCGACATCGTCGAACTGGAAATCTAAGGGAAAGCGCGATGCAAGCGGGATTCGACGCACTGATCGACTTGGTTAAGAAACCCTACCGCACCGAGGGTGGTGTGAAGACGGATCGGTCGGTTCTGCTCGTCTACGCGCCGGAGCGGGAGCTAGAGTTCCGCGATCAACTCAGGGACCTTTTCCTGCCGCGCCTGGAGGCGGAGGGGCACGCCCACCGAGCACTCGACCTCACTGGCTTCCTGTTCGAGGGGCTTGACAAGAGGAGCATCGAAGACCTCTGTGAAGACGAATTCGATGATTACCGATGGATGAAGCAAGGGTTAGCATCGCGCATCGAGCGCTCTCTTGAAAAGCGTATTTCCGCCCTCGCAAACGAGGTGGTGGGCGGCACGGTCATCATATATGCGACGCTCGCATTGTATCCCTTGATCACCTTCGGAGATTTGCTTAAGGGCCTGCGCGACTTGGATTGCCGCATCCTGCTCGCGTTTCCCGGTACTGAGCGAGGCGGCAATCTCTATTTTATGAACCAACCCGACGGCGGCAACTATCTCGCCGTCAAGCTGATGATGTAGTGGAGGCAAGGAGCGTGACGACCGTTCGAGACACCATCAAGCGCGACATCGCCGCCAAGGTCGAGGGCGTCGTCAAGGTCTTCGATCGCGCGGCACTGGCCGCCGAGATCCGGGAGTTCGTCGTCACGGACAAGATCGAGGCGGAACTCAAAAGAATCTTTGATACCTTCACGCACGCAAGTGAGGCGCTTCGCCTAGGGGGCACATCTCGCGACGTAATGGGAATTTGGGTTTCCGGGTTCTTCGGCTCCGGCAAATCCCACTTCTCCAAGGTGCTCGGCTACCTGTTGCAGAACGACGAATTGGGCGACGGCACCGGGGAGCACTGTATAGATGTCTTTATCAAGCATCTCTCCGACACGCAGCGTGGTCAGGATCTGCGTCTGCGCTTGGCAGAAGTCAAATCGACCACGCAGATCAAGACCATTGCCTTTGAGATCAAGAGCCGACAGTCATTAAACAACAAGAACTCAGTCGGTGAAATCCTGTTGGGCGAGTTCTATCGCAGCATCGGTCTCGCCGAGAACTTCATCGTCGCGCGCATAGAACGTCGAGTGCAACGGCGCGGACTGTTGGAGAAACTTGCCACCGCCTATGAGACCAACTTCGGCGTTCCCTGGCGGAGCGAAGAAGGCCGGGACGACCTCCAAACGGTCCGACGTCGGTTGATCGAGGTCCTCCCGATGATCGATCCGACGGAGTATCCAGACCAGCGCACCGCCAAGAATGCTCTCGACGACGTATTTCGTCACGAGACCATCACCGCCGAGGGCATCGCCGACGAGCTGGTCGCTTGGGTCAATGCTCAGAAGACCACCGGCGGCAGGGTTCAGCACCTCATCTTCGTCATCGACGAGATGGGCACCTTCATCGGGGACTCGAACGACAAGATCGGCGAGCTCAACGCGCTTGCCGAGATGATCGGCAACAAGGGCAAGGGCAAGGTCTGGCTCATCGCAACCAGCCAGCAGGACCTCGAGAAGGTCGTCGACCGCACGAACTTCCAACCTGCGCTGGTCGGTCGCTTGAACGCCCGGTTCGAGCTCAAACCGCACCTGATCTCCGACGAGATCAACAAGGTCGTCTCCGAACGCATCCTCAAGAAGCATCCGGCGGCGGAGCCGGAGCTGCGCGACCTCTACAGGGTCCACGAGGGTCCGCTCGCGCAGCTCTCCGACATCAACGCCAGCCGCCATCTGGGCACCCTTTCCGAGCGCGCCTTTATCGACTGTTACCCCTTCCTGCCGCACCAGATTCGCCTCGCGCAGGACATCTTCGAGGCCCTGTCCGGGTTTCGCATCTCCGGCGGCGTCCGCTCCATGATTGCCGTCGTCATGGAGACCATCCAGGGCCTCGCCGACGAGAACCTCGGCGTCATCGCGAGCTTCAACCAGGTCTTCGATTCGGTCGAGAACGACCTGCTCTCCCAGGAGTACCTGGGCGCCTCCGGCATCCGCGCCATCCACGAGTCCGATCAGCGCGTGAAGGGTGCCCCCGTCGCGCCCGAACGCGTGCTTAAAGTACTCTGGCTGCTGCAACGGGTCAGCTGGGTGCCCCGCGTCCCGGAGACACTTGCCAAGCTCTTGATCCGATCCGTGGACGAAGACTTCATTCCCCTGCGCGATCAGGTCGAAGACACCCTGCACCAACTCCAAGCCGCCGGCTACGTGGCCCGCGACGAGGCCACAGGGGAGTGGAAGTTCCTCAACGAGCGCGAGCGCACCATCGAGCAGGCGATCCAGGACATGCTCCGCCCCGGTAGCCCCAAAAGCATCACGACCGCCGCGGTGCGGCGCACCTCGCAGCAGTTCTGCAAGAATGATCTGATCACCAAGCGGCGCCTGCCGAACTTCGCAGTCAGTTACGGCAAGACCAAGGCCACCTTCCCCTACGCCGTCTCGTTGGATGGTGAAGCCATCGCGAGCGGCCCGGAGTTGGAGGTGGACTTCATCAGCCCCCTTGCCTCCGGCCGCAAGCAGGCCATCGAGAACGCCCGCGGCCTCAATCAGACCGCAGGCATCAAGGGGCGTCGCCTCTGGTGGATCGCCAGCCCGTCCGATGCCCTGGAAGCACGCCTCAAGCGCCACGAGGCCCTCGTGCAGGTCACCGGCGACAAGCGTTTCACCGAGGACACCTCCGCCGACACCCAGGATGCGCTGTCCGAGAAACGCAAAGAGCGCGATGAGCTACGCGCGGGACTGGTGCGGGACCTGGAGCGTGCGTTCCTGACCGGAACCCTGTTCTATGGCGGACAGGAAATCGAGCTCGAAGGCGAACCCGATCTCAAAGGGCCCGTCACCAGCGCCCTGGAAAGCATCATCCCAAACCTTTACTCCGGCTTCGCCGTCGCCGACCGGGACTACGACTTCGCGCAGGACATCCGGGCAATACTGAACCCCGCGAACACCGCGCTGCACGCCGTCGCAATAGACCTCGCCCTGTTCGACACCCAAGGCAGCCTGCAACGAGAGGCGCCGGTGATCCAAACCCTGCTGGAAGTCGTCTCCGACCTGGAGGACGAGGGCATCGATGCCAATGGCGCAACGCTGCTCGACGCCGCCGACAGCAAAGGCTTCAAGGGCTTCGAGCGTGCGCCGTTCGGCTGGCCAAGCGAGATCGTGCGCCTCGGCCTCGCCGCCTGTTTTCGCGCCGGCGCCCTGTATCTGGAGCAGCATACCAGTGCCGGCACCAGTCCCCAGTACGACTACAAGGGCGCCGCGGACACCTTTCTGAAAGTGACGGCTTTTAAGAAGACCGTCTTCCGCATCGCCGAGACCAGCCTGTCCGTCGACCAGATCAAGACCGCCAGCAAGGCATTGATCGGCCTCGGCATCACCGGTACACCGGAATCCGGCAACGCGATCGCCGACGCTGTGCGCAAGCTGGGCACCGCGTTGCAGGCTGAAGCCATGGCCGCCGCAACCCGTGCGGAACAAGGGCTCCCGCTACCCGATGCACTGCTCGGCGGGGCAACCGTGCTGGACAAGGCAGTGAAAGCCAAGAACCCGACGGCCACGGTCGTCGCCTTCATCGATCAACAGACCCAGTGGCAAGCGCTGCACGAGCATCTCACGAAGTTGCGGGCGTTCATCGATGCCAAGCGCCCAGCGGAGTTCGAGACGTCGGTCAAGCTCGCGGAACTGGCGCGAAACCATCCGCTTCCGGAGACGGCACCGACCGCGACGGATCTCAATCAGGCCCTCAAGGACATGGATGCCATCATCGCCGACAAGGCGGTCGTCGACCGTTGGTCCGACTATCGCGCCGCATTCGAGCAAGCCCGGGACGCCTACCGCAGCGCCTACATCGCAACCTACGATGAAACACGCGCCCAAAGCGAGGTCGTGCGCGTGGAAATCGAGTCCGGCAGCGCGTACTCGGAGGCGCCGGCGCCCGCTCGGGACCAGGTCATCGAGGCCCTGTTCGACACTCGGTTCGGCATCGGCGGACCCTGCCACTACCCCCCGATCACGCTGCCCACCACGCAAACCCTGCTGGAAGCTTGCGCCAGGCACAGCCTGACGGCGCTACGACAGGCCCTACTGGCGTTGCCGGCCTACCGCAGTCAGGCGGAAGAGCAACTCCGCGCACTGGTGACGCCACCTCCGCCACTACCGCCGCCGGAACAAACCTGGGAATGGCGGCCGTACAATGCCCTCGCCGGCAAGCGATTCGAGACCATGGCCCAAGTGGATCAGGCCCTCGATGCGATCAGTGACGAGCTGAAAGCGCAGATCGAGAAGGGCCTGATCGTGGTGGTGAAGTAACGCCACGATGACACGCACCAGTCACGGTTCACCGCAAGCCGCGTTGTCCGGCACCCACAAGGACGCCGTCAAGGCATGGGTACCCAAGGCCCGGGCGCTGCTCCAGAAGGATCTCAAGGCGCAGCTCGACCGGCTCGGGATCCCGGACTCGGGCAAGCCCAAGCCGCTATCGGCCATGCAGCTCCAGTCCGAGGCGCAGGCGATACGCGGGCGTCTTGACGCGCTACTGCACCGCGACAGCCTGGCCGAAGGCACCGCCAAACGCGGTTACGACAACGTGCTGCGGGAGCTGACCTACACCCACCTCAACCGCCTCGTGGGCCTCAAGGCCATGGAAGCACGGCAGCTGCTCTACCTCCCGCCCCCGATCGCTGGCGCCGATGGCACGGCGCCCGAGGAGACCGAGGTCATCACCCCGGTCCCGGGCCAAGCCCGCTCCCGCTTCTTGCGCGACTTCCGCGCCGCAGGCGGCAGCCGCTACAAGTACGAGGACGATGCCGAAGAGGCGTTGCTCCGCGATGGCCTCACCGCCGCATACCGGCATCTGAACACCGAGATCCGGCTGCTCTTTGACCCGGACCACGAATACGCCTGCGTCTGGCCGACCCACGGCTGCCTGGTCCGGCTCATCGACATGATCAACAAGGACCTGCCCGAGGACGCCTACCGCGCCGCCGACTTCCTCGGCTGGATCTACCAGTTCTTCAACCGAGAAGAGAAGAAGCGGGTTCGCGACGTGACCAAGGGCACCCCGCGCAGCCCCTACGAGCTGTCGGTGATCAATCAGTTCTACACGCCCTTCTGGGTGGTCAAAGCACTGGTGGACAACACCCTCGGACGCCTCTGGCTCCAGATGCATCCGGACTCGGCCCTGAAGGCGGCCGCCCCCCCGCCGCTCCCCGGCGAACGGACCGACCCGCGCCCGATCGCCGATTACCTCGTCCCGCGCACCGGAGAACGCATCCGTTATCAGCGGCTCGGCGAGGACGGCAAGGTGCAGCATTACAAGCGCGCCCGCGACATCAGGCTTCTGGACCCGGCCTGCGGCACCATGCACTTCGGCCAGTACGCCTTCGGGCTCTTCCTGCAGATGTACCTGGACGAGATCGCTCACGCCGGAGAAGACGGCTGGCCCGCCGAGCCGAGTGTGCGTGACCCAGCCGAGATCCCCGCAGCGATCCTGGAGCACAACCTGTTCGGCATCGACATCGACCCGCGGGCCATCCAGATCGCCTCCCTGTCCCTGATGCTGACGGCCAAGGAGGCAGGACTCGGGCTCGGGCTGTCCCCCGCGGACGTGAAGATCCGCCGCAGCAATCTGGTGGTCGCCAGCGCCGTCAATGTGGGCGAGGAACAGCTCGGCGCCCTCGTCGACAACCTCGGACCTCGTCTCGGCTCACCGGCGCTTCGGGACCGGCTGTTCCATGCGCTCTGGGAGAACCTGCGCTACGTCGGCGAGATGGGCAGCCTGATTCAGGTCCACGAAGGCGTCTCCGCCGTCTTTGACGACTGGGTCGAGGCCCAAGCCAAGGCCAAGGGTCTGGGCAAGATCATCCCGGACGACGAGCTGCCGCTGTTCGCCCAGGCGGGCATGATGGACAGCATGGATCGCGACCTCGCCAAACAGCTCGTGCTTCAACGCAAGCTGTTGCAGGCCGAGGCCGACGCCTTGCAGCAGGAGCTGCTCGCGGCCATCGAATCCGCCGCCGGAGCCGATACCGGAAATCCCGCCGAGCGCCTATTCGCCGAAGACACCGCACGCGGCCTTGCCCTGTTGCAGATCCTCTCCCGTCCCTACGACGTGGTGGTCATGAACCCGCCCTACGGCGCCTTCGTGCCTAAGGTCAAGAAGCTGGTCGAGGCGGCTTATCCGCTGACCAAGAACGATATCTACGGTGCCTTTGTCGAACGAGGCGCTCGGTTAGTTGAACCCGAGGGATATGTGGGCGCACTGATACCGTCCTCATTCAAAGCAAATAAGAGATTCCAATCTTTCCGAGAGGCGTTGATCTTGAGGAGAACTCCGCTTCTTTTGATGCTCGATCTTGGCAAAGGAATCCTCGACGACGCGACCAACGAGACTGCCGCCATCGTCCTGAGAGGAGGCGAAAGATGAGTATTGTGTGGCGTTGGGAAGAAAGGGACTTCGGTTTTCGCTTCCGTGACGGCCAAGGCCAGCGAGGAAATGAGTACTACCAGGCGGCCAAGTCCGGTGAATTTTACATTATCTCAAAGAGCAAGAGAAAGCTGAGCAAGGGCCGCGCGGACGAACTTGCTAAAGCAACGGAATCGCCGACTTCGCCCCGGGTTGTCCCGTGCCCTTGGCAAAACTACGACCGTGATTGGGACTGGATTGCTACCGCCGATGGTATCCTGATCAACTACGCGGGCTGTCTCGAAAAGGAGCAGATCGATCGTCGCGAGGATGAGGGTGTTCAGCGTGCGATGGAATACGTCGCAGCGCTAATCCAGCGTCCCGAGCCAGTGCCCTTGACCGTGTCACTGACGCAGCGGCTTCACCAAGAGCTTATGGGCACCATCTATCCCTTCGCGGGGAAGTGGCGCACAGTGGATCTGCACAAAGGCGATGGCCCGACCAAGTGGCCGTTGCCACCCTGCGGAATCGCGCCACTAATGGAGGTGCTAGAACGTGATGTTTTTAGCAAGTCACCGGTTATCGACGTGGACGACGAAAGTGTCTTCGCGTATGCCAGCGAGGTGATGAACGAGTTTCTGGCATTGCACCCATTTCGAGAGGGTAACGGGCGCACTGCTTTTGTACTCTGCAACCTCATCTTGATGCAAAACAACATGCTGCCACTCAACGTCTACGATCGCCGCAAAGACGAGAAACGCTACTTCTCGGCGTGCGAGACAGGGCGGATCAACAAGAACTACGAACCGCTCAAGGTGCTCATCGCAGAGTGGGCGGATCGCGCGTATGACATTTGGGATGCTCGCCATGAAACGTAGGCGCGTCAATATCAGGGCGATCCTGGCTCACGAGGACTTGCGGCGGGAATTGATGATTCCAACGCTGCAAGCCCTTCAAGCTCGCGAGGGAATCGAAACTACTCGTGATCAGGCCGAACGGGCTTACTACGTTGTCAACGAGGCAGATAAGGCAGCCTTTTTCGATTTGGCGAGCGCCCGAGGTTCAAACCAGGGGATAGATTGTAGAGAGTCCCTTTTTGTAAGTGCGTTTCGTTCATCGAAAGTCGGCCCACGTTTTGATGTTGCAAGACAGGACTTTCACGCAATTGAAGGTTCTCCTTTGGCGTTTCGCAGGGTCGGACTTGTGGCTCACATCTTCCGTGATTCTTCTTCGCTTGAACCCGCTTGGGGAATCGCCCGTCAGGGCAAGGCTACCGGGGATGATCCTCGGTGGGTGAGGGATTGGTGGGAGGTTGCTGGAAAACCAGATTGGGTACCCTTCGCTAAAGGGGGCCAGTTCTCCCGTTTTTATTCAGACATTTACTTGGCGATCGATTGGGCGAAGGGTCACCGGGAGGCACTGAAAGCCTCCGGCAACGGCCTTCCCAGTGAAGAACACTACTTCCGGCGCGGACTCACTTGGCCGCTCGCAGCGACTGTCTTCAATGTTCGCGTGATGCCAGCCGGCTGTGTGTTTGGTCATAAAGGACCTGTCGTATTTCCCCGCGATAAGAACCAAGAATGGTTTCTTCTTGCAATCCTCAACTCCGAGATGGCTTTCTTTTTTGGAAAGACACTCACCAGTCGAGAGAATATGGGAGGCAGGTGGGAAGTGGGGGTAATAAAGAGATTTCCCATCCCTGAACCAACGACGAACAGGTGTGTTCACCTGGCAGGGATTGGTAAGACAATTCATGATACTAAGGCGTGTTGGGATGAAGGAAACGAGATCTCATCTTCATTTAGTGCGTTATGGATTCTGCGCACCGATTTAGCAGGCATTAGGTTCCCTGAGCGACTTGAGCGTCTTTCTGCAATGGAAGTCGTAGAAGAAGAAAGGATCCAACACCTATACGCTGAACTAAACGAAGAGGTCTACAAACTCTACGGCATCCCAGACACCACTCGCGCGATTATCGAAGAGACCCTCGGCGAGCACCCGCCTGAAATCCTCTGGCCGCAGATGGAAGGCAAGACCAAGGACCAGAAGCGCATGGAGCACGTCTCGCGGCTGCTGTCATATGCCGTCAAGCGCGTCGTCGAGGCCGACGCGGACGGCATCGTGCCGCTCATCGCCATCAGCGGCGAGACAGCGCTGGTGGACCGGGTGCGCGATGAGCTGGCAGCGCTTTTCCCGGACCAGGACGCCTACCAACTGGAGGTGGACATCGGCAACGAGCTGCGGCGCAAGGTGAAGGGCTACCGCAGCGTCGACGGCATCGACGAATGGCTGCGGGACTGCTACTTCGACTACCACGTGTCGCTGTACAAAAAGCGCCCGATCTTCTGGCACATCGCGAGCCGACCCGGCCGCGGCGACTGCGCCTTCGGCGCGCTGGTGCACTATCATCGCTTCGATCAGAACCGGCTCGCGAAGCTGCGCGG
>JBGSKP010000277.1:0-1960 GCA_041741175.1 Thiocapsa sp.
GAGGCGATTCGCTACGCGGACCCGACGACTCTGGATCTGGGCAGTTTGTGCGCCGCGGCCGGGGTGAGCGCCCGCGCCCTGGAGTACGCCTTTCGCAAGCATCTGGGTGTCTCCCCGGGGGTCTTCATGCGGCAGCTGCGCATCCATGCCCTGCGCCGAGCCCTGCTCGCCAGCGCCGCGGGGGAATCGACGGTCACCGAACTCGCCTATCATCTGGGGTTCACCCAGCTCGGGCGCCTGGCTGCTCACTACCGCAGTGTCTTCGGTGAACCGCCCTCCAGCACCCTCGCCCGCCCCTTCCCGGGCGATTACCCGCCCTTCTGGGTGGGGCACCCCGGCAGCGGGACAAGAGTGGCCGTGGGCAACACTTTCCCGTAGCGAGGGCTCCTTTCGGGCTTTTTGTCTCTTCCGCCACTGTCTTCCGGTACGCCTTGACCGCCCACCGTATGGCTGGGAAGTGCCGGGCAACCGGGCAGCTCTGTGCCAGGCCCCTGGCTGGGCGCGCCTGGTCGGCCTCGGTGAGCCGACCGGCGAACACCAGTTCGGCGCCGTTGGTGATCGCTCGCACGATCGGTTCGCCGGGCGCAGCGTTCCAGGTGTGCATCGACAAAGTCGACTCCGAGATATTGCCGACAGGGGCGCCGCGCATCTTCGTAGCCGATAGGGCGGAAGAGATCTTGCCGCAGGCCATGCATCGCCGGTGCGAGAGACGAGGGTCTTGACTTTTGCCTCTGAGCTAAGGCGAAGGGGCAACACCATGAGGATAAGGGACCAGGGTCCAATATTCCGATCTGTCGGGCGGCCGCATAACGTCCCTTTGCCGTCGCGAACACGTTCATGCTCGGTGACCGCACCTGGCCGTCCAGAGTCCCTCACAGGGTCGAATGCGGCAGTCCGCAACGCGTCCCGAGCGATCACTCCGGACCTGTCACCGAGCGACTGGTCTGACTCGTCATACCTTGCGAACACCCTCTGGGCGGTGTCGCATTGTGGGATAGATGGCCGGTGGCGAGGTCCGCAAGTTCCAGACGTTCGTGACGAAATCGTGTTGGAAACAACACGGGCCAAGTTACGCCGTAAAAGAGTAGCCCAGCCCGGCCAGGGCACACGCGGCGATCACCGATATGATGCCGACCTTGAAGCGCCACAGTGCGACCAAGGCTCCAATCGTGAGCACGAGAGAGAACCACTCGAAAGGGCCGGAGAAAAGCGCTTCCTTGGTCGCGCCGGGCCAGAGCACATGCCAGGCAAAGAATACCGCCAGATTGACGATGACCCCGACGACGGCCGCGGTGATGCCGGTCAAGGGCGCGGTGAACGTCAGATCATGCCGCGTCGCTTCGATTGCAGGGGCACCGATCAGGATGAAGAGGAACGACGGCAGGAAGGTAAAAAAGGTGGCCACACTCGCCCCCGCGATCCCGGCGAGCAGCAGGGCGTCGGGGCCGAAGATCTCCTTGGTCCAGGCACCTACGAAGCCGACAAAGGCGACCACCATGATGAGCGGCCCGGGAGTGGTTTCGCCGAGCGCCAGCCCGTCGATCATCTGGGTCCCGGTCAGCCAGCCGTGGGTCTCGACCCCGCCTTGATAGACGTAGGGCAGCACCGCGTAGGCGCCGCCGAAGGTGACGAACGCCGCCTTGGTGAAGAACCAGCCCGTCTGGGTCAGCGTTCCCTGCCAGCCGTAGCCGAGCCAGAGTAGACCCTCGACCATACCCCAAAGGGTGAGCCCGATCAGGGCGTAGCCCGAGGTATGCCGCCAGGAGAACCGGGCACGTGCCGGCAGCGGCGTGTCGTCGTCGATGATCGCCGGACCGTAATCGCCGCCGCCGGACCCATGCCCGCCGCCGGTTTTGACTCGATCCGGCGCGATGCGCCCGCCCAGATAGCCGATCAGGCCCGCGCCGAGCACGATCGCCGGAAAAGGCACGTTCAGCGCGAAGATGGCGACGAAGGCCGC
>JBGSKP010000278.1:0-3717 GCA_041741175.1 Thiocapsa sp.
TCGGCGTCCAGGCCGATGATCTCCTCGATCTCCTTGATCACACGCTCCGGCTCGGCCGAGGGCAGATCGATCTTATTGAGCACCGGCAGCACTTCCAGCCCCTGCTCGATCGCGGTGTAGCAGTTGGCGACACTCTGCGCCTCGACACCCTGCGCTGCGTCTACCACCAGCAGCGCGCCCTCGCAGGCGGCGAGCGAGCGCGAAACCTCGTAGGAGAAATCGACATGGCCGGGCGTATCGATGAAGTTCAACTGATAGATCTCGCCGTTGCGCGCCTTGTAGTCGAGCGTCACGCTCTGCGCCTTGATCGTGATCCCGCGCTCGCGTTCCAGGTCCATGGAATCGAGCACCTGACTGGACATCTCGCGGTCCGTCAGCGCACCGCTGCTCTGGATGAAGCGGTCCGCAATGGTCGATTTGCCGTGGTCGATATGGGCGATGATCGAGAAATTTCGGATATGACTCAGGTCTGTCATGAAGATGAAGATCGCCCGGGGACGTCAGTTGGAAAGCGCGCAGCGGCCGCACAGAGGGGCCGATCGGCTCGGCCCGGCGCAAGACCCGTGATCTGAACGGTGTCTGAAATGAGCGCGAATGATAGCAGACCGGCGCGATCTGCTCATTCACTTCCTCAATGCCATGCTCGTGGAGGATTTCGCCGCGCCAGTTGCCGAGGTCGATATTCTCAACCCCTACAACGAGCGCGAGACCCTCGATCAGACCCTCTTTGCCGAGCGCCCGGAGTATGCTCACCGATACTGTTTGCGCGACGACCAGGGGCGGCGCCTCGTCGACCACGGGGCCATCCGGCTCCTCGAGTTGAGCAAATTTCAGGGCGCGCGGGCCGAAACTGACGCCGAACGTTGGCTAAAACTCCTCAAGGACGGTGAACAACTCGATCCCCGGCATCTCCCCGAGTGGATGCAGCATCCCATCATGAGGCAGGCCATGAGCATCTTAAACCGCGCCCGGTGCGGTATGCGTCGTTTGTTGGATTGGCTTGGCCGCGCCAGCTCCGACAACTGCAGGAGCTGGCGCGGTTTAAAGTGTTAAAAAATATTAAATTTTAAACCGCGTCACGACAAAGGTCGGGAAAATCCTTGAGCCCGACACAAAATGAACGTTACGTATTTCACTCTGGACGCGGTTTAAGTCGCTTTTCCGAGTAAGAGCGCGACTACCATCGCTATCAGTCCCGGCAGGAGGCGCTGCGCGTGCAACGCTCCATCCAGCGCATGCTTGAAGAGGCACGCGCGGCCACGCAAGCCGATCGCACGCCGATCGCAAACAGGCATCGCCGCGGATCGACGACGCGGACAGCATGGCGTCGGCGCGAAGCCCAGGCCAACCGCGCGTCACGCCGGATGCGCAGGATCCTGCGCGGCGCCGCGGCGGTGACGCCGGCACGCCATCCACAAGACGCAACGCCGTCAAGACAGCGCATCGGCACGACGCTGTCGGACAGGCCGATCTCGGGTGCGGTCTGTCGACTCCGTTCGGTTCCCGCATGCCATGGGAGGGATTGGCCTGCGGGGTCTCGACGACCGACGAACCCGGGTTGGTCATCAGGCCGGGGCATGGCGGATCCCATTGAAGCGCTTGAGCGTTTCGGCCAAGGTGTCGAGAGACGCGCCGCGATTGCCGTCGACGTCGATGAGAACGCTGGCCCGCCGCGCCTTGCCGTGGGCCTGGGACCCGATGCAGAGCACCAGCGACTTCGAGCCGAAGCGCGCGGACCATCAGGCTTCGGCGGAGTGGTCACCTGTTGCGCCGGGCCAAAGGGCTATTCGGCGGTGCGCGATGGTCGACCTACCCCTCCGCTGCGCTGCTGCGCTGTCGACCGCGACCCCGGCATGGTTGGACACCCCGCGCATCAGGTTTCGTCAATTTCTGACAGGATCGGTCGTGCCGGAAGGCCGCCGGGCGGAACTTGGGCGCGGCCAGAGCGCACACCGGCCGGCGCGATTCCGCTCGAGGATCCACAGGCGACGCATCGCGCCTTGCCCTGGCACGGCACAATCAGATCAGGACAGCAAGGTTTTCAGGATCTTGGAAACATCGCAATGCACCGGATGGGTGAACCCCTTCGGCGCGCGTCACCATGCTTGCGGACAGACGCCGGCACATCCGCTCCATTTGGCCAGGGCTGGCCTGAATGATGCTATTTCTGAGTTCGGGACAACCAGGGATGCAACACAACCGCGCTGGCAAGACCCAACCACCGGCCCCGCCGGGATCATCACTCAGATAAGAGAGTACAGAGATGAAAAGACAGCAGTCCGGCTTTACACTCATCGAACTCATGATCGTTGTGGCGATCATTGGTATCTTGGCGGCGATTGCGTTGCCGGCTTATCAGGATTATACGAATCGCGCGAAAGCGTCTGAATTGATCTTAGCCGCTAGTTCCGCACGCACTTGCGTCACGGAGACAGTACAATCAACGGGCGCAGCAGGGCTCGACGCTTGTGATGACTCTTTTGTTGCAACGCAGTATGCCGGCACATTATCAGTTGGCGCCACCGATGGCGTCATAACAGTTGGCAACACCGCAAAAGCATTTTCTGAAGATGTGAAGGTCGTCCTAACCCCGACTATCGCTAATGGTGGGGTTACCGCTTGGGATTGTACAGGTACGCCAGTGAAGTGGATGCCAGGCTCGTGTAAGTAGGAAAAAGGAAAAAAGGGTCAGATTTATTTTCCAGGAGGTCGTCAATTAATGGCAAAGGACCAAGCCTGAGTCTGAACCCCTGTTGAGAAAAGACCGCTTCGGCGGTCTTTTCTTTTAGCACGTCTGCCGCCCCCGCTAGACCCCACTACACAAAAAACAGGATAAAAAAGCAGTAAAAAAAGGGGTCGGCTAGATGCTTATCAGATTTATTTATTTTCCCGCCACATCATCAGGACCAACCAGCTTGCGAGATCGTCCGCGTCTGCGATGCTCGATCCGACGGCCGAGGATAGCCTCGACTTGGTCCGCGAACCGCTGTCCTCCGGTGAGTTGCCCGGGTTGCAACGCCTCGCGGATCAGCGTCCACTCCCCTTGCGGAATCGCGCCTCGCACGAACTCCCGATAACGTGCCGCTCGCTCAGGGGCCGTGGATCCCAGAGCTTCGTAGCACGGATCGATGTCGAGCCACTCTGAGGGTGTCGTCGGTGCCGACGTGTCGACGATCGCTCGACCAGGGATAGGAAGCCGGCGCATCGGTGATGCGGGCTCGCACCGGGTTGAGCTCGACGTAGCGGCAACCGGCCAGCAGATCGGCGTCGGTCTTGATCGGATTGGATTGGTATCGCCCTTCCCAGAGGGTTCCCGAACGTGTTTCCTGACGGTTGACGAAGCGCGTCTGCAATCCGAGCTGCGCGGGTGCCTGGAGCCAGACGATCAGGGCGCGCACGGTGCCCATTGCGGCCGCCGATCCGCGGCTCCCCTCAAGCCGAAACAGCGCACCCTTGTGGAGGCGGGATAAGCCTGGGAGAGACCCTGCTTTCCTTATGATTGACGTATTACGCCTAAACAGACCCATATCGCTCGCGCGAGCCCAGCCAGCGTTGAATCAAGGGTCGCACCAGATCCGGATAGCGCGCCAACACCAGATCGGCGGCCTGCTGGGCGGCTGTCACGAGATGCTGGTCGCGCAGCGGATCGGCGACGCGAAACTGCACGGCGCCGGTCTGGCGTGTACCCAAGACCTCGCCCGCTCCGCGCATGGCCAG
>JBGSKP010000279.1:0-7239 GCA_041741175.1 Thiocapsa sp.
GCGGGCGAGCGCGGCAATCGACTCATCGCGCTGCACCAAATCCGCCCCGAGCACCTCCCGGCGCTCCTCCATCTGCGCAAGGCGCGCCTCCAGGCGCTCTTCGCGCTCGGCCAACTGCTCAAACCGATCGCCCAGATCAAGACCGTGCAGCCGCGCGGATTCATCCTCCAAGCGCCGCAACCGGTCGCGGTCACGATCGCTGCGCTGCTCCAGCGCATTCATCCGCGCACGCTCCGCCTGCGCCTGCTCGGACGGCCCCGCCGCCTCGCGGCTGAACGCATCCCAGCCACGCTCCCAGTCGCGCAGACGATTCTCCGCAATGGCCACGCCCTTGAGCACCTCATCCAGCACATGATCCGCGCTGGCCAATTCGGGCTCGTCGCGCGCGAGTGACTGACCGATCTCGGTCAGTCGACTCTGGTCGCGCTCCAGATGGTCGTCTGCCTCGCTGATCTCCTGATCGAGCCGAACCAGCTCACCCTCGCGACGGCCACGCGCCTCGCTGGCGAACTGAATCGCCTGCTCGGCCCGGGCGATCTCCGAGCCGACGGCATAGAAGCGGCCTTGTATCGCGTTGAAGGTCTCGGACGCATCCAGGTACTCCGCCCGCCCGGCCTCGATCTCGGCCTCCAGCCGACGCTGCCTGGCCAGACCCGCCTCGGTCCTGTTCTCGACCTCGGCCAGCCGATGATCCTGCGCCCGGATGTCATCGTCGAGCACACGCCAGCGCAGGGCCTTGAGCTCAAGATCCAGGCGCCGCTCCTCGGCCTTGAGCTGAGTGTAGCGTTCGGCGGATGCGGCCTGACGCTCCAGATGCTGGAGCTGCTTGCCGACCTCATCACGCACGTCGTCGAGTCGATCCAGATTCTCGCGGGTCTGCCGCATCCGGCTCTCGGTTTCGCGGCGGCGCTCCTTGTACTTGGAGATTCCCGCCGCCTCTTCCAGAAACAGCCGCAGCTCCTCGGGCCGCGCTTCGATGATGCGCGAAATCGTGCCCTGCTCGATGATGGCGTAAGAGCGCGGTCCCAAACCCGTGCCGAGAAAGAGATCCTGGATATCGCGCCGCCGACAGCGCGTGCCGTTGAGAAAATAGCCCGATTGACCGTCGCGCGAGACCTGGCGTTTGACCGAGATCTGATTGAAGGCGGCATAGGCACCGCCTGCGCCGCCGTCGGCATTGTCGAACACCAGCTCAATGCTGGCCGTGCCGACCGGCTTGCGTCCGGTGCTGCCGTTGAAGATGACGTCCGCCATCGACTCGCCGCGCAGCATCTTCGCCGAGCTTTCGCCCATGACCCAACGCACCGCGTCGATGACGTTGGATTTGCCGCAGCCGTTGGGCCCGACCACACCGACCAGGTTGCCGGGAAACAGCACGGTGGTGGGATCCACGAAGGATTTGAAGCCGGCAAGTCGGATTTTCTCAAGACGCATGCGGGAAACATACCGGAATGGAAGGTGGGCAGGCTCACGCCGAACTCCCGCGCAAGATCCGCTGCTCTGACGGCGACCTGGCGTCCGAGCACCCTGGCGAGGCGCTCGGCGGCAACCTGTTGCTTGGTAGTTCAGGTGCTGGTCCGATCGACGAGCCCAGCCCTTTTGGAACAGGCGCGCTATGAAGCGATTCGCGAGAAGATTATTCGGTTGAAAACCAAATTTCAATCAATGACTTCTTGATGTTCGCCACCGATCCTTTGAAACGAGCTGGACGGTTTCCCGGTTCGGTCGTGTCTTTCGCAGACATCCGCGGCTAAACTTGCCCGATGCGAGTTGCCCGATGCGACCGGTGATCGAATGAAACACGCTCAACGATTTGTCCTGCGCCTGCTGCGCTGGCCGGGACTCCCGCTCCCATGCGGACTGGGACTGGTATTGGGACTGGCACTGCCCACCACTTCGGCGGACAGCGCCTTCGTGCCCGATGCCGAGCCGCCGTCTCCATCGAGCATCACGCCCGGCAAGGCATGGCAGGAGGCCGACACGGCGCTGCCGCCATGGCCGAAAGACGCGGATCTGGTCGAGTTCGTCCCGGACGGACCGGACTCGGCGTTGCGTTATTACATCGATACGCGGAATCTGCAGGTCGGCGCGGACGGCGCTGTGCGCTTCACCCTGGTCGCGGAAGGCCAAAGCGGGGCCCGTAATCTCTCCGTCGAAGGCATCCGCTGCACCCCCAAAGGGGCCTACAAGACCTATGCCTACGGCTCAAGCTCATCGGGGCGGTTCGATCCGATTCCCGGAACCGATTGGCGAACCATCGGCGACAACGGCACGGAGCGCTGGCGTTTCGACCTGTGGCGCTTCCATTTCTGTATCCCCCAGGGCTTCAAACCACGCCCCAAGACCGACATGATCCGTTCTCTGAAGGGCCCGATCTCGCCGCGACAAAACATGGGCTTCCAGTCAGACTGATCGGACGGCCGAGTCCCGCAATCCGGATGATCACCCGGATGAGATGGCGGCTCGACTGGAAAGTCGGTGACCGTGCCCGCATGCTTGCGCACGAGCGCAAATCGACACACGGCCCCACCGAGCTGATCCCCAACCGGGTGACTCCGCAAGTCGGCGTGGACCAACCCTTTTTCTGACTCGCGACCCAGATCAGGCGACACGTCATGACGAATCCACTGCTTGAGACAACCGGCCTGCCGGCTTTTTCCCGGATCCTCCCCGAGCATATCGAGCCTGCCATCGATGTCTGTCTTGCCGACTGCCGCGCCGCGATCGAGCGCCTGACCTCCGAGGTACCGGTCCCGACCTGGGAGAATTTCGTCGAGCCGCTGGACGAGATCGATGATCGGCTCAGCCGTGCCTGGTCGCCGGTTGGTCACCTGAACGGCGTGCTCAACAGTGACACGCTGCGTGCGGCCTACAATGCCTGTCTGCCGAAGCTCAGTGATTACGGCACCGAGGTCGGCCAGAACGAGGATCTCTTCCGTGCCTATCAGGCCGTGGCCGCACAGGAGCACCTGGACACGGCGCAACGCAAGCTATTGGAGAACGTTCTGCGTGACTTCCACCTCTCGGGCGTCGACCTGCCGGCCGAGAAAAAGGCGCGTTACAAGGCCATCAGTCAGGAGCTGTCTCAGCTCACCACCAAGTTTTCCGAGAACGTGCTGGATGCGACCAACGCCTGGAGCAAGCTGATCGAGGACGAGGCGCGATTGGCGGGGTTGCCGGAGTCGGCGCTCGGACTGGCCCGACAAAATGCCGGGCAACGGGACCAGACCGGCTGGCTTTTCACGCTCGATCTGCCGTCCTACATGCCGGTCATGACCTATGCCGATGACCGTGAACTGCGCTTCGAGATGTACGAAGCCTACGGCACGCGCGCATCGGATCAGGGGCCGCACGCCGGCCAATGGGATAACGGGGAGATCATGGAGCGCATCCTCGCGCTGCGGCACGAGCTGGCCCGGTTGTTGGGATTCAGCAACTATGCGGAGCGTTCGCTGGCGACCAAGATGGCGCGCTCGCCGGAGGCTGTGCTGGCCTTTCTGAGCGATCTGGCCGACCGCTCGGTCGGTCAGGCGCGCGAAGAGTTGGCGGCGCTTGAGTCCTTTGCACGCGAACACCACGGCGTTGAGCGGCTGGAGCCCTGGGACGTCGGCTATTACGCCGAGAAGCTGCGCCTGCACCGCTATCAGATCAGCCAGGAGGAGCTGCGGCCGTACTTCCCCATCTCACGGGTGCTGTCCGGTCTCTTCGGGGTCGTGGAGCGCCTGTTCGGGGTGCGTCTTCAGGAGGCCGAAGCCTTCGAGACCTATCATCCGGACGTGCGCTTCTTCGAGATCCGCGATGGCGACACCGGCACCCTACGCGGTCAGTTTTATCTCGATCCCTTTGCCCGCCAGAACAAACGCGGTGGGGCCTGGATGGACGTCTGCGTCAACCGCATGCACACCAGTCGTTGCGACCAGATCCCAGTGGCCTATCTGGTCTGCAACTTCACCCCGCCGGTTGGCGATAAGCCCTCGCTCTTGACCCACAACGAGGTCGAGACACTCTTTCATGAGTTCGGCCACGGTCTGCACCACATGCTGACCAAGATCGACTATCCGGGCGTGGCCGGCATCAATGGGGTGCCTTGGGACGCGGTCGAGCTGCCCAGTCAGTTCATGGAGAATTGGTGCTGGGAGCGCGAGTCGCTCGATCTCTTTGCGGCGCACTGGCAGACCGGCGAATCGATCCCGCAGGATCTGTACGACCGCATGACCGCGGCCAAGAACTTTCAGTCGGCGATGCAGATGGTGCGTCAACTGGAATTTGCGCTGTTCGACTTCCGCGTCCATTTGGAATACGACCCGGCCCGGGGCGGACGTGTCTACGAGATCGTCGAATCGGTCCGTGATCAGGTCGCCGTGATCCGCCCTCCCGCCTTCAACCGCTTCGCCCATGCCTTCTCGCACATCTTCGCGGGCGGCTACGCGGCCGGTTACTACAGCTATAAGTGGGCCGAAGTGCTCTCTGCCGATGCCTTCTCGCTGTTCGAGGAAAACGGCGTGTTCGACGCCGAAACCGGGCGGTCCTTTCGCGAGAACATTCTGGAGAAGGGTGGATCCGAAGACGCCATGGTGCTGTATGTGCGCTTCCGGGGGCGTGAGCCGAATACGGATGCGTTGCTGCGTCACTCGGGTATCGCGGCTTAAACCGCGTTCGGAGTGCGAACGCCGATGTCGGGGCCTGTGGTCATGCCGAGGCCACCTGTGTCGATCGGCGCGACGCGGTTTAAGAAATTAGAATCATCATCGACTTGGCCTCAGACACGACGGCCTCGCTCTCAATCCCGCCCACGTCGCTGATCGGATCGCGCGCGTGGATTATGCGCAGCGCACCCACCTGCCCGGTTCAAGGCGGCTCAATCCGCACAATGAGGACAACCCTATGAAGACCTTTTTTTTATCCCGGGTACGGGATAAAAAATGACGTATCGGGACTTGCGTGATTTTATCGATCAGCTTGAGCAGCGCGGGGAGCTAAAGCGCATCCGGGTGGAGGTCGATCCCTATCTGGAGGTCACCGAGATCTGTGACCGGACGCTGCGCGGCGGCGGGCCGGCACTCTTGTTCGAACGACCGAAAGGGTCAAGAATTGCGCTGCTCGGCAATCTGTTCGGAACGCCGCGGCGGGTGGCGCTGGGCATGGGCGAGGAGTCCGTCGAGGCCCTGCGCGAGGTCGGCAAGCTGCTGGCGTTTCTCAAGGAGCCGGATCCGCCGAAGGGGATGAAGGAAGCCTGGCAATCGCTTCCTATCTTCAAGAAGGTTCTGGATATGGCCCCGAAGGTCAGGCGCAATGCGCCCTGTCAGGAGGTCGAATTCAGTGCCGATCAGGTCGACCTGGACAGGCTGCCGATCCAGCATTGCTGGCCCGGCGACGCCGGACGCCTGATCACCTGGGGCCTGGTCATTACCAAAGGGCCGGAGAAAGCGCGACATAATCTCGGCATTTACCGGATGCAGGTCATCGGTCGCAACCGGGTCATCATGCGCTGGCTTGCGCACCGCGGTGGCGCGCTCGATTTTCGCGACTGGCAACGCGCCCATCCCGGCAAGCCATTTCCGGTGACCGTGGCGCTCGGTGCCGATCCGGCCACCATCCTGGGTGCGGTTACGCCAGTGCCGGATACCTTGTCCGAATATGCCTTCGCCGGCCTGCTGCGCGGCAGTCGCACCGAGCTGGCGGCCTGCAAAGAGTCCGATCTCCAGGTTCCGGCCAGTGCCGAGATCGTCCTGGAAGGTCACATCCACCCGGACGACATGGCGCCGGAAGGCCCCTTCGGCGACCACACGGGTTACTACAACGAGGTCGATCGGTTTCCCGTCTTCACCATCGCGCGCATCACCCAGCGCCGCGAACCGATATATCACAGCACCTACACGGGTCGCCCACCGGACGAGCCGGCCATCCTCGGCGTGGCCTTGAACGAGGTGTTCGTGCCCATCCTGCAGAAGCAGTTTCCCGAAATCCAGGATTTTTATCTGCCGCCGGAGGGGTGCTCGTACCGCATGGCCGTGGTCAGCATCAAAAAGCAGTATCCGGGTCACGCCAAGCGGGTGATGATGGGTGTCTGGTCCTTCCTGCGCCAGTTCATGTACACCAAGTTCGTTATCGTCGTGGACGAGGATGTCAGCACGCGCGATTGGAAAGATGTGATCTGGGCCATGACGACACGCATGGATCCCGCGCGCGATACGGTGATAATCGAGAATACGCCGATCGACTATCTGGACTTTGCCTCCCCGGTCTCGGGGCTTGGATCAAAGATCGGTTTCGATGCGACCAACAAGTGGCCAGGTGAGACGACACGTGAGTGGGGAAGCCCAATCCGGATGGATGAGGCGGTATGCGAGCGGGTCGATCGGATCTGGCAAAGTCTCGGCGTCGAGCTTGATCCAGGCCCAGCCGGGGCGTCCATCACGCGCCGATCCTGACCGGCGTCGGCGTTCGCATTCTCGACCGGATTCGTGCCACCTTGCCGGGACGAGGCGCCCCGGCAAGCTTCAACTGCGGGATCGGATCAGTAGCGTCCCCCACCGCCACCGCCGCCACGCGGACGCTCGGCACGCGGACGGGCCTCGTTGACGGTCAGCTTGCGACCTTTCAAATCGGTCTCGTTCAGCGCCTTGATGGCCGCATCAGCCTCGGCGTTTTTGGGCATATCGACGAACCCGAAGCCCTTGGACTGACCGGAAAACTTGTCCTTGATCACCTCGGCGCTCGCCAGGTCGCCGTATTCGCCAAAAATCTCCCGCAAATCCTCATCGGTGACGCTGTACGCCAGGTTTCCTACGTAGATCCTCATCGCTGTCTCTCAGGCTCTTGTGCATTGATCGGTCGAAACCCGCCGAGAGACCAACGCACAAGTCCTCTCGCCGGACAGGGAAGACGGCAGGCGGGCATTGGTCGGCTCGATCGGTCCTGGCAGCAAAGCCCCAAGTGCACACCCCAAGCCGGCACGGGGGCCCCATGGATGCCCGGCTGAGAGCGGTACGGAGGGGAGGATCTCCAGTCTGACTCCGCTAAGCCGCCCGGATGACGGCGACGGCGGGCGATTGGTCAGGTCCCTGGGACGTGCCCCCGTGGTGCTCCGGAGGGGCGATGGGCGGGTGCTAGGTCGGTCGATCGGAACCCTGACGTCTCTGGCCGCACTGGAAACAGGGCGAAAGCTAGTGGAAGGAATCGCGGGCGTCAACCGCGACGAGCGAAAAAAGCCATGACAAATTGATGACTTCGATGGAG
>JBGSKP010000280.1:0-2164 GCA_041741175.1 Thiocapsa sp.
GGGCGGTGCGCGCTCGCCAGGTACTCGACCATACGCAGATGCGCGGCGTGATCATCCACCGTCACAACCCGGTCGAACGCCAGCGGATGCCGCCCGGCCGCGAGCCGCGCCTTGGCCTCCCGATCCCAATGCGCGCGCAGCCGACTGTAACCGGCGGTGAAATCCGCCGCCAGGGGCGAATCCAGCACGACCGCCAGATCTGTCCAGCGCCACTTTGATCCGGATGCCGCCCCGTCGACCGACGCCCCGCTCAACGCCTTGACCGATCCGGCATCTGCCAGGCTCTCCAGCTCATAGAGCAACTCCTGCGTCCGCCCGATACTGAACGCCGGAATCAGCAGGGTGCCGCCGTCCTCGAAGGCGTGCTCGACCATCGCCCTCAGACGCTCCTGGCGAGTCGCGCGATCCTCGTGAAGGCGATCCCCGTAGGTGCTTTCCAATACCACCACATCCGCCGACTCGGGCGGCGTCGGATCGGGCAAGAGCGGCGTGTGCGGCGCCCCCAGGTCACCGGAGAATAGGATGCGGGTTTGCGTCTCCCCACGGAGCAGATCGCACTCCACGTAGGCGGAGCCGAGGATGTGACCGGCCTGCTGCAGGCGAATCCGCAGACCCGGATCGCCCTCAACGAGCGGATGCCACACCCCATAGGGCAAGGCCACCAACCGCGCCTGCATCAGGCTCAGCACGCCATGGATGAGCGTCGCGTCGCGGGTCACGCCGACCTTCAGCGCATCCTCCAACACCAGCGGCAACAACTGCGCCGACGCCTCGCTGCACAGGATCGGCCCGCGAAACCCCGCCGCGATCAGATGCGGCAGGCGCCCCACATGGTCGATATGCACATGCGTCAAGATCAGCGCCTGGATACACTCTACCGGAAAGTCGATCCCCAGCCGGTTCGCCCGCGCCCCGTCGGAGGCCGTCTCCGCACCCTGAAACAACCCGCAGTCCACCAACACCGAGCGCCCGTCACCGAGCATCAGCTCGTGACACGAACCCGTCACGCCATCAACGGCGCCGTGGTGTTTGATCAAAGACGTCCCGGCTTGCGCAGCGATCTGATTCATCCGAATCCCTCCATGAGATGACAGAACACCGACGTTAACATACCGTGCCCGAACGGCAATTCAGACCACTCATCCAGTTTTGCCACCGGCGCAGCGAAGGCAAAATCGACCTCACCAACCGGTAGAGCATATACACGTCGCAAAGGACCTTCATCAGGCGACCCGGCGGCTCGGATGCACGCTGGTGACGAACAACCTCCAAGAATTCACCAACGCATCCCGGGGTTGAATGTCGAGAGCTGGGTCTAACGCCCGACTCACCGCGTCCATTGCCCCGCCGAAAAAACTGCGGCACCTTCGACAGGTTCTTCCACACTAACGCCCCGCCCCACCGATCCCGTTCTCCCGCAACGCCCGATAATCTTCCCGAGACTTGCGCAGGATCCGCGACAGCGACCGGTTGCTCTCGCCCCCCACCCGCATCCGCACCAGCACCAGCACCAGCGGCAGATACACCACCTGCCCCGTCATCCGGCTCAGCATCCGCAGGATCAGGTCATAATCCCGGCGATGCGATACCGCCGATCGAACACCCCGTGGCGCTCCTAGAGTGCACGACGCAGATACAGTGTCGGGTGCGGCGGCATCCAACCCCGCCGCAGACGCGCCGGGTCATAGGCCCCCGAGCGCCAATGACGCACCACCCGCCCGGTATCAGCCTTGCGCACATACACTAGCGAGGCTTCGCCTCAGACCAACGAGCCATGGGGTGATGTCCAATGTCGGGCGGCCCCGGTTGAGCGACGGAAGGCTAAACTTCCGTTGGTAGCCGCACGGAGCGGCGTGTGGCGCGTGGCCAAGATGCCAACCGGGGCCTGTCATCATGTTAGTCCAAACCGTCGGTGAGTTGCTGAACGATCGGGTCACGCTGGATCTGGAAGGAATCGATCGGTTGTATCTCAACCTGTATCAACCGCGGCTGCAGACCGGTGGCGGGGTGGCCAACTTCTTCAAGGTCCATCGCGGTGCCAAGGTCGCCTCCACGGTGCTGATGGCCCCGATCAGCCGCGCCTTCGTCAAAGCGATCGAAGGGTTTGCGCAACGCGAGGGCGTGGAGATCGTGACTTTCGCCAAGGGACAGCGCAAAGACGACG
>JBGSKP010000281.1:0-2359 GCA_041741175.1 Thiocapsa sp.
GGTCGCCGCGGCTGCACACCGGCCAGTGCATGCGCGGCAGGCGCGCGAGCACCTCCCACAGGCCCGGTGCGCTGTACTTGGACGCGGTCTGGTTGCCGGCGAGCACCTCCACGTCCAGGATCAGACGCAGACCGGCGATGAAATAGGTGTGGTCGGTGTGCGAGGGCCGGCCCGGCTTGTGCGGGTTATAGCCTTTGACCGCACCCTCTTGATGCCCGTAGAGCGGCTTGACCGTCACGTCGGCATCGAGAATCCAGGGCACGCCCAGCACCGGAGCGACGCAGGCATCCAGGTGGTTCTGCACCCGGGCCACCCGTCGGCTTCATCGAGCTTGCGCAGGTTGCGGCGCACCGCGTCCTCGCTGACCACCGCCTCCATGCCCAGCAAGGAGGCATTGATGGTGTCGCCGCGCAGAGCACTGATGTGGGCATAGCGCCGATGCCCGGACAGTACCGCCAGGATGGCGGTACCGAGAACATCACGCGCGCTCGGGGCGTTCGGGCTGGTCAGCTTCAGCGGGCAGCTCTCGACCCACGCATCAAAACGCCCGCCCAGGCGCAGAAACTCGGTGAAGAACGGCAGCTGCCCCAGCGGGGTGACCGCCGCCTGCGCATCCCACTCGACGTGGACGCGGCCGCGAAAGGTGTCCACCGCAACCGGGCCGGCATGCGGCACCAATGCAGTGGTTTCGGGTTCACCCTGTGGGTGAGGGATCGGATTGCTCATGGTGACCTCCTTGCGGCGATATTTCAGCGGCTTGGGTCTCGTGAGGCAAGGTGTAACTGCTCTTTTTAGGGTAGATGGCCTCCTTGGTGGCGGCAGCCACCTCGTCGACGTAACGGCGCACCAGGGAGCAGAAGGCGCCCAGCAGATTGTCGTTGAGCCGCTGGTAGCGGTCGTGGATGAAGCACAGCAGATACAGATAGACCGCCTCGCGATCCATCCGTTTGAGCTTGTAGGCCGTGTAGTACTCGACCAAGGAGGCGTAGTAACGGACGCTCTCGGCGGACAGCTCGAGGCGCACCAGGATGCGCTCGGACAGGGCAAACAGGACCCGCAGCTGCTGGCCGCGCTCGATTTCTCAGAGCAGTTGCCGGTAGCTGAAATCCCGCGGCTGGCGCTTTATGGCGGTGATCTGGTGCAGGCCCTCGTCGTCGGCGAGGAGGCGATCCAGTGATCGGGCATCCTCAGGCCCGAACAGCCCTTCGAGCGCCCCGGCCAGGCGCTTGCGCTCGAACGCCAGCGCCCCACGCACCAGGTTCTGAAGGATGGTGTAGCCGGGCAGCACGACCCGCTCGCGGCGCTGCAGGTCGACCAACTCGCGCAGCACGTAGACCGGGCGGCTGGAGATGCGGGCGGCCTCGCGGGCGTGGGCTTCGAGCATGACCCTTTCGTCAAGGGCGCAGAGGCGGTAGCGAAATAGCCCCAGAATCGCCTCGACGTGGCGCTGGCGAGTATGATCCGAGACCGTGAGATCAGCGACCGCCTTGTTGTCGAAGTAGCGCCGGCGCAGGTAGTCGACATCGTCCCGGACGGCGGGAAGCTCGAAGTGGAAAAACCGCTGGCGGGCTCGAAAATAGCCCAGGTGCAGCAAAAAATGGATCTTCGTGCGGATCGAGCGGCGTTGCTCCAGAGCTTGACGCTCCGGGGCCGTAAGCGTGAAGAAGAGATCCCGATCGCTCTGGGTGAAACTCGGAAAGCCCCACAGCAGCTCGTACTCTTCCGCGGAGATGATCTGCAGGCGATCGCCGCTCTGCGGGAAGCCATCATCATCCTCAAGATCGTCGAACGCGAAGTCGGACATGGCAGCGCCGGGAGCAACGGAAAAACTCCCAGCATACCGGACCGGGGTCAATTGCAGCCCCTTAAAGTGACCACGAACGCCGCGCTATGTCTCTGAAACTACTCGCATTGCACTCCGCAGTCATCGCCCGATCCCTAGCGAGGCTTCGCCTCAGACCGACGAGCCATGGGTTGATGTCCAATGTCGGGCGGCCCCGGTTGAGCGACGGAAGGCTAAACTTCCGTTGGTAGCCGCACGGAGCGGCGTGTGGCGCGTGGCCAAGATGCCAACCGGGGCCTGCCATCATGTTAGTCCAAACCGTCGGTGAGTTGCTGAACGATCGGGTCACGCTGGATCTGGAAGGAATCGATCGGTTGTATCTCAACCTGTATCAACCGCGGCTGCAGACCGGTGGCGGGGTGGCCAACTTCTTCGAGGTCCATCGCGGTGCCAAGGTCGCCTCCACGGTGCTGATGGCCCCGATCAGCCGCGCCTTCGTCAAAGCGATCGAAGGGTTTGCGCAACGCGAGGGCGTGGAGATCGTGACTTTCGCCAAGGGACAGCGCAAAGACGACG
>JBGSKP010000282.1:0-3353 GCA_041741175.1 Thiocapsa sp.
GATCCGCCCCCGCGCGGCCCCTGCCCACCGCGGCTGTCGCGTGGTCCGCCGCCCTGTCCTATGTGTCCGTTTGACATGTTCTCCCCTCAGCTTCGGTGGTGATAGAGATGGATGAAAAGCGCGATCTTGAAGGCACTGCCGTGCTTTCGGATGCCATCTCCAAGCAGTTGGCCAAGCGTTTGTTGCCAACGTCTACGGGCATCCAGATCCAGCCCGCGTTTGGACTCCAACATGCGCCAGGTCCGATAGGCAAAGCGTGAAGGCCAGAGCGCGCTGTCGATCCTCGGCGAATGGGTTGGATCGGACTCGGCGCGACGAAGGTCCTCCGCCATGTCGGCCAGGGACTGAAGTCCGTAGAGGTATCCGGTACTCAGGGCTAGCTCATCGCGCATGACCTCGAGCGCCTGTGCACGATCGGCAAGCTCGGTGAAGGCCGCCCAAGAGACCGTGTGTCCGAAGCAGGTCACCGCATTCTTGGCTGCGCCCTCGCGCGACCGATACGCTTTGGCGACCTCGAGCTGCTCCTCGGCCAACTGCCCCATCTGGCGAATCGGAAGCCCAGGCTTGGTCATGGCAAGCCCGGCGGAGAAATGGATCTCGGGATTGCCGGCGACGAATCGAGCAAATTCGTTGCGCATCTCGGCAGCCAAGGCAATGGTGCTACGCCAGGGGCCAATCAGATAGAAGTCGTCACCGCCGGCAAAGACGGTGTAAGTGCTCGGGAAGCGCTTCCGGCAGACCCAGGGCAACCAGACGGCAAAGAAGGCGTTGAGCTGACGCGACAGGCCGGCCATCTTCGCAAAGGTCGGAGTTTCCAGGCCCCGTTCTAACAAACGCCCGAGGTCGTCGACATCGCCCTTGAGCGTGATCAGTGCCTCTGTCCCTTGCCGACGGCCCTCGGCATCGGCGACGAGATCATCACAGGCGATCTCGCCCAGGGTCTTGATCGAGTCCTCGTCGCCGTCGCACCGTTGATCGGCGTCGAGATGGGCGTAGCGCTGTCGTTCCCAGTCGTTGGGAGATCGGTAGGCGGGCACATAGGCGTTGATCTCGCGTCGCGCATAGCCTTGGAAGATGGGTTCGGAAGCGGTCTCCGGCAGGCCGAAATCCCAGACGCGACGCAGGACACCCGATGCCGCGACCGAACCGAATCGACCGCTGCGCTCTTCATCACCGGTGAACTGGATGTGATAACCCAAGACCGGGACGCGCAGCGAATCGCCCAAGGACTCGGTCGAGATCAAGACCCGGCTGCGGCGTGTCAGCTCGCTGCCGATTCGGATCTGATCAATCGAGAGTGCGCAGGCGTGCCGACCCTCGCTCCGCTCAAGGGTCTCGGTGGCAGGTGAGCGCCCGTCGATTGCGCAGACGCCCATCTCGGGGCGGAAGCGCTCCAAGAAGACCGTGAAGATCGGAGACGGAGGACGTTCTCCGCACAAGTCCAGCCGCTGCGACTTTGCGGTCTGGAGGTCCTCGAAGAGACCCCGGATCAAGGTCCGAAACGGAGGATCCTCAAGGCCCTCGCGCGTCACGAAGTCGTTGCAGCAGGCCGCTCGAACGGCAAGCCCGATGCCGGATTGGCCGTAGGCGTGCTCCACAAACCAGTCATCGAACGCGCGCCGGACCTGTGCGAGCCGCTCACGCGTGCGATCGGTGTTCGGGGCAACGATCAGAAACTTGCCGGCGGCGTTGATGACCTGGCTGGTCGGCGGCAACGCCAACGCATCGAGTATTCTCAGCGCGGCGCACTCGGTGAGCAGCGAGATGTAGAACGACCGCCCGCGCAGTAGTTTGGCCGCGCGCTTCTGGGTTTCACCGCCGGTCGCGAAGATAAAGTCCTGGATGCCGAACAGATCACCTTGGATCAACAGCAGCTTCTCGGCATCCCAGTCCGAACGTCCGCGATCCGCAAGATGCTTGCGCGCATCTTCGCCGGTATCACCAGACTCATGGTGATAGCGCCAAAGCGCGGCAGCCAGCGCGGCGGTCGTGCGTGAGTGATCGTAGAGCGAGACCTCCGGACGAACGTTGAAGGCCGTCGCGGCCGGAATAGCCTGCGTGAAGCAGCCCCAAGCGGCGTCGAAATGGTCGAGCCAAAGCGGCCAGTTGCCACGATGGCTGGGCGGAATGGTCTCGAGTGCGGCGGTGAACTGATCCCAGAGCGCCGCATATTCGGCCTGCGCGGCGGTGTTGTCGTTGCCCTCGTAGCCTTTGGCCTCGACCGGGAACAGCGACTCGGGCGAGAGCGGCTTCAATGGGTAGCGCCAGTGCCATTGATCACGCCTGTTGCCTGGATCACCCTCCAGGCGAATCGGCTCGAACAGGGTCAGCTGCCGCGCCGTGTAGTGATTGCGACCCGTGCGGGTTCCCTCCTCGGCTTGATTGTAAGCCTCGAACGTCTCGCGCTCGAAGCCTGAGGCGACCCGGTCGGCTGTCGCGACGATCCATTGTAGAAAGGTGTCGGGGACATGATGTCGCCCGGCGGCGTTGACGATGGAGTCGTCCACATCGGTGGCGCCCCATGCTGCGAATGGCGAAACGTCGTCGCCGATCAACTCGGGAAAACGACGCTCGATCAGATCCCAGGCGAGCACGGTGTAGGCCGCATGCTTGTGCGTATACCAAACCCGGCCACCTTCCTCGCGACGCGGACAGTACATCTGCTCATGCAGCAGGCGCTTACTCTCGTCGACCTCCATCCGCGCACGTTCCGCGAGCTTACCCAAATCGTGCAGGAAAGCTGCGAAGGCGACGCGGCACGTCTGATCCTGAAGTCTGCGATCATCCATTTCGTGGCATCCCATTCGAAAGCGTCGTTGTGACCGAGTCATGCGGCGGGCTATCGCGACGGATGGCCATGACCCTGTTCGGCTCGCCGATCGGCATCATGCCACGTCCACGAGCCCCGTTGAAACCGTCGCAAGCTTGCGAGCAACATGCGATGTGTACATCGGCCATCGTTCGAAGTTCTCGGGCTGGTGAACCTAGCGAAAGGGTCGGGCCTTTCCTTAGCGGAACTCAATGGCCCCCGCATCCAACGTCAACCCGAACCGTGTCTGCGGACGGGCACCATCCGGGTGGATCAGGTAGGCCGCGGCGAGCTGGGGACCCAGCGCCTTCTCGATCGCGCTGTTGACGCGCGACTTGCGTTGGTCGAAGTAGTCCTTGGTCATGCCCTCCGCGAGGGCCTTCGCTGCGCGCTCGAGTCCGCTCGACAGATCCCCGTCGATCTCTCGGTAGCAGGCGAGATACGCCCGGGCGATGCCGTCGTCGGTCCAGCGCACGCCGTCGAGCCCTGCGACGCGGCGCCGGGCAAGCATGGCGTAGAAGGCCAACGAGGCGGGCGGGAGGGC
>JBGSKP010000283.1:0-5771 GCA_041741175.1 Thiocapsa sp.
CGAACTGCCGTTGCGCGTAGGCGACCATGTCCGCCGACGCGTCCACGCCCAGCACGGCGCCGCGGGTGAGCTGCGCGGCGATGCGCGCGCTGATCTTGCCGTCGCCGCAGCCCAGGTCGAGCACCTGCTCGTCTCCGCACAGAATCAACTGACCGAGCACCTCGTCGGCCATCGCCGCCTGCAACCCGGAGTGGTGGGCATAGTCGGCGCCGTGCCAAGGATCCGGCGTCGGATGGGACGGTTCGCCGGCTGGATTCGACATGCGCTGTCTCCTCGTTTCGGTGAAAGGTGCGCAAGAGCGTATCCCGGCGACGGCTCAAAGTGGTGCGTCACCCGCATCCGACGACGCCTTTCCAATGAGCGATGCAACACAGGCATCGGGCTTGCGATGGAGCCTATCGCACCGAAAGGCCCCGTGCATCCGCTCGACGCCGTCGTGCGTGCAGCAGCCTGTTCGTCGGCATCGCGGCGCCACATCTTGATCCGCAACCTCTTGATCCGCAACCTCAGGAGCCAATAAACTAGTCATCGCTCTAGTCATTTGCCGCCTTGCAGGAGCCTGTATATGCATGTCTGGCCCGTTCAGGACGCTAAAGCTCGCTTCAGCGAGCTTCTGGATGCCTGCGTGACCGATGGCCCCCAAGTGGTCACGCGGCGGGGCGCCGAAACCGCCGTGCTGGTGCGCATCGATGAGTGGCACCGCCTCCAGGCGGCTGCCCGCCCCTCGCTGAAGCAACTCCACCTAGCCGATTCTGCCCGGACCGACATGCTGGTTCCGCAACGAGGCAAGGCTCGCCGCCGCCCAGCCGTGGCGCTGCGGTGATCCAACATGTAACCTGCCGGATACCAATGTTGTCTCCGAGTTCCGTAAGCCCCGGCCGCACGGTGCCGTCGATGCGTGGCTCAATTCAGTCGAGAACGGCAACCTGCACCTTTCCGCTGTAACGCTCGGTGAGATTCAGGCCCGCATCGAATTGACCCGGGAACAAGACTCCAAGCAAGCCGCTGAGATTGAATCCTGGCTGGATCTCGTGACGGACTTCGCAATCCATTCGAGTTCGGCATCCGATGACGGCTTTCGATCAGCGACCCAACGCCGTGCATCGGCCCTGCGATGGATGCTATCGCACCGAAAGCCCCCACGCATCCGATCGAGGCCGTCGCGTGTAGCTTCCGTGGGCTCGCTTCGACGTTCACCTCTGCCTCGTTGAGGAAGCGGTTGCGATACCTCTCGATCGCGGTATTCAGATTGTCAGTGGCGCGATAAGATCGCACCCTTTCGAATCGGGACCATCGGCTCAATGACACATAGCGTCGAGATCTTCCTCGCAGCTCATCACGCGATGGCGTCGGGCCTTCACATGATTCCTCGGAGCGCCAACGACAAGGAGTATTTTCCGCAGGACTGGTTCGCGGAGCGGGTCAATGCGCTTGGGTTGTCACTGTCGCCGCAAGGTCGTAACAGCTATCCGGATTTCTGGGTCGGCGATGACGCAAGGTCTCCGGTCGAGGGTTACGAGATCAAATCGCTGGCCTTCAATCACGGTCGGCCGGCCCGCAAGGACTACGACTCGAACAGCACGGTTCCGTCCGGCCGGAAGGACGGCAAGGATGTGTTTCTCGTCTTCTTCCTCTACACGGGAAGCGGGGCGAGTCCGCGCCCGGTGCATTCGCTCTGCATCGCCCATGGCGACGTCATCAACGCCGATCATCTCGTCGCGGCGGCACATGTCAACGAGGCCATCAAGGGATTTGGATCCTACGGAGAAGGGTTCATCCGTGATCGGAAGATGTATGTTTTTCCGCATCCCTTCGCGGTGTATCCGGCCGGAATCGGCCGTTGCAGTCTTATCGTGCCGTCCGATCGCGGTGTCTCGGACTCTCGGCTGGTTCCGGTTGGCGTACTGGAGCGAACCGTCGCGACGGAAGCACTCGAAGGCTACCAGGTCCACCTGGATGGCAAGACCAAGGCGACCAAACGGACGACACAACGCGCAGATGCCGGACAGAGACGTCGCTTCGACATCTTCGAAGCGCGCTGATCGGATCTCAGAAGAGAGATGCTTGCACGCCGATGTCCGTTGGGTTTGAGGCTGGAGTTTGGACCTGTTTGCATTGCTCTTCGTGGATCTGTTGCGACATCGACGCGCAACCATCCAGGGCATGCTCGAAGGCGACCAATCCATCTGCTGCCGTACGGCCCGCGCACAGCTCTACGAGCGCCTGACTGTAGACGACGATCCGCACATCGTTGAGCGACAGGTGCCGTCCGGTGCTGTTGAAGCGGCGGACTTTCTCGGTCGCCGCCGTCGCCGCGGCCTCCAGAGCATTCTCGACCGCGGCCAGTGGGCGGCGATCCGCGGCCACCTTCCGGCAGACCATCAGCACATCCAGATCGATCGGCGACTTCGCGGCCAGTTTCGGCATGGCCACCGACATTTCCGCCTTGACTGGTTGGGCCTGAACCAGCCGGAAACCGGCCCCGAGTACCGAGGCGGCCACCGACGTCCACCCATCCTCGCGCGAGTGATGGTAAGAGAACACCAGGAGTCCCTCGTCCTTGAGAACGCGATGGCATTCGGTGAAAACGCCTTTCAGCTTGTCCGAGAAGCGGTCGGACTCCGTGTCCTGCACTTCCCGAGGATGACGGGTCGTGTCCGGAGTCTCCGCTTCTGCCTCGCCAAACCAGAGCCGATGCCAGACATGGAAGAAATCAGCCAGCTCGGAATAATGCACGTTGTCGTAGAAGGGCGGATCCGTGACCACGGCATCCACGCTGCGGTCGGGGAGATCCGTAGCGGCCGAGTCCCCACAGGAGAGATAGACCGCGCCAGGCGCCAATTCGGACGACGGCCAAGCGTCCAGTACGTCGGCGCCCATGGGACGACTCTTGCCGAAGAGCTTGCGCCCCGCCTGTTTTCCGGCGGATCGGTCCAGGGTGATCTCGAAGGGCGCGGCCTTGTAGTCGACGGCGCGCAGCAGCCGCGATTGAAACAGGTTCAGGAAGGAGCCGGAGCTTTTGCTCGTGCCCCAGAGGTTAGCCTCGATGGGGGTGCGCTCGGGCTTGAGGACATGGTGCGAGAACATGTGTCGGACAGCCCCGGTGCCCTCGCCCTTGTAGCTCGCGAACAGATTGTTGAACTCCAGCACCCCGGACAGCAACATGAATAGTGCGTCCCGCTCCGCACAGGTTGGCAAATCGCCGATCGCACCGGCCAACAGACCGATGGCTAGCAGTTGGCGGCTGTTGAAAAACTGGTCCCAACGGCGATAGCCGTAGTTCAGAACCTGGCGGGTGTTGTATCCCGATTGAATCTCGACCTGCGGGATCGGCGGCGCTAATACCTCAAATGCGTGACAGGCGTCCTGGTAGGACGCTTCGTCCTCGGGTGTTGCCCGCAGATACTCCTTAGTGCCGTCTGCACGCAGAACCAGCTTCGCGTAGAGTCTGTGTCGAGGCGGCTCGCCTTGGGCACGTGCGGTCTTCGCAATCGGAAACCGGCTGCCGCAATCCCCGCAGTGGGCGTTCGCGCCGACTGCAGGTCCTGCGTGAGGATCGAAAGTCTGTTGGCAGGCGGGACAGCGCACCAGTTGGTCGGTGAACTTCGCGGGAAACACCTCGCCGCAGTCGGCGCAGATCACCTGGACGCCGGGATGCTTCTTCACATAGGCGTGTTTCGCGAAGATTCGGTTCGAAAACAGATCCACCGGCGCACTGCACTCCGGACAGTCGAGCTGCTTCACCCAAAACCAGTAGAGGACATCGCAGGGCTCGCCGTTGCCGTCCCGGCTGGCGTGAAGCGCCCGAAGCCGTGGGGCCACATTGGTTTCAAGTTGGGCGAATAGATTCAGCAGGCGGGTTCGGTCGATCGGCGCCAAAGCTGTTCGAACAACGCGCCAAGCGACCGGATTGATGTCCCGCCCGATCACGGTACAACCCAGCTTGTGGGCCTCCCCGACCGTAGTTCCGCTGCCCATGAATGGATCGTAGATCACCGGCCCCGGGAGTTTGACGGCGCTCGCATAGAGATCCATGACCGCCGTTCCCTTGGGCGTCGCACAGCCCAGGATCACCGCCCGGAACACGCTCCCGAGGCGCTGGGCCCACCACTTATGGGTATGGTAGATCGGACGCCACACCTCCTTACGCCAGCTCTCCACCTCCGCGATGTCGCTCAGATACTCGAAGGGAAAGCCGTCCTCGATGGATCGCATGCTCGATTCGCCGAGCACTGGCTCACCGTAGGACTCACCGGATTCTGCGACCATCATTCCTGCAAGATCGGTCAGGGCGGCAGCGACCTGATGAGGGGCTTTCTCGACGAGCTGACGCAAGGAAGGCGGGAGTCGCCCTGCGATCAGAAGCAGCTCGTCGAGCGGAAATTCAAGCACCTCGGCGAGGCGGGAGAGCAAGGTTTCCGAAGGCGGTGTTGCCCCGGATTCAACGCGGGAAAGATGGGCGGGGTCGATCCGGCAGCGAGACGCCGCCGCGCGCAGCGATAGGCCGAGTTGTTCGCGGCGGGCCTTGATGACGTCGTGGATGGTCATGGCGACAGGGTAAGGAGTGTTGACGGATCAGTCAACGGGTGCCTGTTTCCCAAGCCCATCTCTGTCGGTCGATGTCGGTTTCTTTCCGTCGCCGGTCTCCAATCCTGACGAGCGACCCCAAAGCTGGTGTTTGCTTCGGTCGCGGTCAGTCCGGTGGACGAGATTGCAGCAACCGCAAGGCGCTGCCACAATCCCAAGGAGATTCGTCGGGCCGGAGGTTTCACATGCAGATCGGCGTTGACCCGTTCTCCATTCAAGGGAAATATCGACGTGGCCCGCAGCTATCTTGAAAGTGACCCCAAGCTTCTCTGGGGCTTGGCCGCGGCGCGGTGCGCTTTTCCCCGCTGCCGCCAGGTCTTGGCTGCCAAGAAAACCGACAGGGATAGTGCGGCGGTTCTCGGTGAAATTGCGCATATCGTTGCCCACGAAGATGAGGGCCCTCGAGGCGACCCGAGCTGCCCTGCCGCGCGTCGCGACCGGTACGAGAACCTCATACTTCTCTGTCCGACCCACCATACCCTGGTCGACAAGCAACCGAGTACATTCACGATCAGTGATCTGCGGACCTGGAAGCGACAGCATGAGGTATGGGTGGCCGAACGCCTGCTGCCGGAGGCGATGGGCAGATTCGAGTTTAGGGAGCTGGAGGTGCTCACTTTGAGCCTGGTCAGTGCGCCGGGTCGACCCTCACGGGATTTCGATCCTCTGGATCCCGGAGAGAAGCTCAAGCGCAACGGCTTGTCCGACATGACCCATCACCTCTTGGCGATGGGTTTCAGCCAGGCGCGTCAGGTCCGGGAGTTTGTGGCCATGATGACGTCGCGCGATGCCGACTGGCCGGAGCGCTTGAAGGCCGGATTTGTTGTTGAATATCGAAGCCTTAGGAACCGTGGGTTCGATCGTGACGCCCTCTACCAGGGCTTGTGCCTTTTCGCGCGCGGCGATCGCACGGACATGGCCTATTGGGCGGCCGGCCTCGCAGTCGTGGCCTATCTGTTCGAGACGTGCGAGGTGTTCGAGAAGAGATCATGCCCACCAAGCACGTTCCGCTCGAGCAGACGCTGTTGGGCCTCGGCGGGCAGCTTCTGACCCTTTTGCGCCGGGGCGATACGGTAACGGCCCTGTGGGAACGAGCTCGCGAACTCCCCCACGTCGGTAGCTTTGCGCGATTCGTCCATGCGCTCGACCTCCTCTATGCCATCGGCGCCTTGGAATTCCGAGAC
>JBGSKP010000284.1:0-8163 GCA_041741175.1 Thiocapsa sp.
CCCACCGAGTAACAATGACCCGCCTGCGTCGCTTCGCTCCGACTGCCCCGGCCGAATGGCCGTGGAACGGGTGGCCGAATGCCGGTGGAATCGCCGGCCGGATAGTGGTGGAACAGGTGGCCGAATGGCGTGGAATGCGCAGTTTGGTGCTGGCAGCCTGAATGCGTTGCTGCAAATCTGCTGGAATCCCCACAAGAGCTTGTGTGGATTCGGTCTCAAGCTTGTGGGGATTTGGCTTATCCCCACAAGCTGAGTCTACCTCATGGCCTGGCTCGGGAAGCTCAAGCAAGAGACTTGCTTGCTCGGGGTGCGGGTCGGGCTCGGTTAAAGGATCTCGCAGCCTGTAGTAGGTCCGGCTGCCGCTCCCCTGCTTGACCAGCAGCCCCCGATCGCGCAAGCGCCGCAGCACGACGCTGGCTGTTAGGGTGTCCAGCCCGGAGAAGTCACGGCAGGCGGTGTTATCGACCGCGCCGGTCTCGCGGGCGTAGATGAGGATCTTGGCCTCATCGGCGCTCAAGGCCCCGCCCGCCAGGCCCTTGAGCCAGTCGTGATCCTCCTCGGTCAGCAGGTTGTGGAGGAAGAGGATCGCCTTGAACTCGTTCTGCTCCCGGGCGGAGCTGAACTCCGGCGGCGGGAGTCCCGCTTGGGTGGAGAGCCGGCGCATGGTGCGGATCCCGGAGCCTTTGGTCTCGGCCCAGTGCAGATCGTGCAGGACGGCAGCGATCGCCGGGTTGCGCAGCCGTGAGCCGGGTGTGCCGAGATCCGTCACTGGCTTGAGCGAGTAGCCCGGATCGAGAACCTCGATGCGGTTGCTGTAGCGGATGATCTGCACCGGGCTGTTGATCTGGTAGCTGCGGTGCATAGTGGCGTTGGCGAGGGCCTCGCGGATCACCTTGTCCGGCAGGATGGGCTCCTGGCGGCTCTGCAGCTCGCCCGCATCCAGCCGAAAGCCCCGCGGCAAGTCGTCGAGGATGGTGCTTTGCAGTTGACGAAGGGCGAGCAGGAGCGGTTTGCGCACATCGAGCGTGGCGGCGAAACGGTCGTCCGGATCTTCGATCCATTGGGTGCCGTTGACGCGGATGTAGTCGATGCGCAGCGCGGGCATGAGCCGACGCAATGCGAGCGACTTGCCGAACAGCACGATGCCGGCCACCGTGGGTTTCGGCTCACCATTGGCGCGGCGCAGGGCACCGAGGGCCTCCAGCAGGTCGTCATCCCCATAGGCCAGCTCTTCGGCATTGGGATTGAGGTTGGCGCGCAGGCGCCGGTATTCGAGGATGGCTTGCGGATCGAAGTCCTCGCGGGTAGCGTCGTGCACTACCGCCATGTCCGGGCCGCTCTGGGGTTGGGTCTCGCCGCGCAAGACCCACAGGTCTTCATCGGCACAGCGATGATCGGCCGAGCCGATGCGGCGGTAGGCACCGTTCGGAAGCCCCGTGGCCTTGAAATACACTGGCTTTTGGGTTACATCAGCCTCGGGCACGAAAACCACGAGCACCGATTTGCCGTCGACCGATTCGACCTGCATTTCGGGGCGCAGCACCACATTGAACATGCCGGCGCACTGGCTGGCCAGATCGCGCTGGAGCTTGTCGGGATCGTCCAGACCAGCGGGCCAGTACACCACGTCGCCTTTCTAGTTGCGCTCCCACGCGGCACCCAGCAGCATATAGCCACCGCCCAAACCGGGTTCGTTGGCGAAGGCGCAGACGGTTTGCTGAACCGACTTGCCGATTTCGCTCGCCTTCTTGGCTTCTATTTGAACCGACTCATCGATGGCATTGAGTTCGGCGAACAAGTCGGCGGCGCTACGCATCTGCGTCGCCCTCCGTGGTCAGCCGATCGAGCGTCTCGACCAGCGTATCCATCTGCTGCCAGAAGGCATGGCCGTCCTGCTCCCAGTCGGCCCAGACCTCGGCCAGGGTGCGCGTATCGGCGGGTGCGCCGTTGGTGGTGGAACGCTTGCCGTACAACGGAATGGAGAGGCTATGTCCGTTCGCGGCGATGTCGTCGAGGGTGGCCACCTTGGCGAAACCGGGCTCGTCGCCGAAGGCGTCATAGGCGGCGGCGATGCGCTGCTGGTGGACTGGCTTAAGGAAGCTATAAGCGCGCTCGCGGGTGATCGCGTTGATTGCGTCGATGAAAAGGATCCGCCCTTAGCGCTCGGGCGGCTTGCGGGCGCGGCAAACGACGACGCACGCCTCCATCGGCGAGTTGAAAAAGAGGTTGGGACCCAGCCCCAGTACGCAGTCGAGCCGGTCGGATTCGATCAGCTTGCGCCGCATCTCGGCTTCCTCGTTGCGGAACAGCACGCCATGCGGAAAGCGGATGGCGCAGCGGCCGGTGTGCGGGTCGAGACTGGCGAGGATGTGCTGAAAGAAGGCGAAGTCGGCGCGTCCTTGGGGCGGTGTCCCGAGCGCGTTGTGGCCCCACGGATCCGACGACCAGGCGTCGCGGTTCCAGCGCTTGATGGAGTACGGCGGATTGGCCAGCACGACATCGAAGATGCGCAGCCGGTCGGCCTCGGTGAAGCGCGGCGCCTCCAGGGCATCGCCGAAGATGCCGCCGAAACTGCCCGGATTGGCGGCCTCGATCGTGCGCATGGCGTCCTGCAGCGCCTTGCCGACATCCTTGGCGACGGTGCGCGTGTCGTTCCAGTGGGCGCCCGCGGGGATGACGAAACGCTCGTCCGCCTCGGCCTTGGCGAGGTCAGCGTTGCCGGCATAGGTTGCGAGCGCGTTGGTGTAATCCTCGTCCCAAATATCGGACAGGCGCTTGTAGAAGACCAGCGGGAAGATGAATTGCTTGTAGTCGCCCGCGCCGATGAGGCCGCGCAGGATGGTGGCAGCGCCCCAAAGATAGCTGTGGATCTGGGCGAGGCTGATCGGATTGGATCTGTCCGTCATCGCTGGATCAATCCTTGTCGGTTTGGCGTGTTATCCAGCCGCCGTCGATCATCTCCCGCCGCAATGCCTCCTCGGCCGCGCGGCAGCGCTCCAGTGCGGCCTTGAAATCGGCGATGGCCTCCGGCAGGGGCGGGATGTCCTTGCCGATCGGCGGCAGCACGTAGCGCGAGATATTGAGCGTCCAACCTTCCCGCGTGATCTCCTCAAAGGTGACTGCGCGCGCGTGGTTCTCGACATCCTCGAACGCCTTGTACCAGTCCAAGATGCGTTCGGCGTGCGCGGGCTCCAGGTGATTCTGAGCACGGCTCGTACGAAACAGCGTGGAAGCATCGACGATCAGCACCTTGCAGGTGCTGGTGTCGGGCTTCCCATTGCGAAGGATCAGGATGCAGGCGGCCAATCCAGTGCCGTAAAAGAGATTCGGCGCAAGACCGATCACCGCCTCGATCAGGTTTTTCTCCAGCAAATGCTGTCGGATTTTGCCCTCGATGCCGCCCCGGAAGAGAGCACCTTGGGGCAGGACCACGGCCATCGCGCCGTTGATTTCCGCCATCGATTTGACCATGTGCTGAACCCAGGCGAAATCGCCCGACGCTTCGGTGGGCAGACCGGCAAAGGCACGGCCCCAGGGATCATGCTCCCAGACCTCACGGCCCCATTTTTCGAGCGAGAAGAGAGAATTGGCGAGCACGACATCAAAGGTCGCGAGTTCGCCCGTGCTGGGATCGGTGAACAGCGGGTTGCGCAGGGTATCGCCCCACTCGATCTGGAAGTCTTCGAGGCCGTGCAGCAAGAGGTTCATGCGGGCCACGGCCGAAGTCGTCAGATTCTTCTCCTGGCCGTAGAGCTTGCCGAAGAAGGTGCGCGGATCACCGCCCTGATGGCGCACATGCTCGACGAGATCCTTGAGCAGATCGTCGGGGAGACGTTCCTTGTTGGTCCACTGGGTATCGCCGAAGACGCCATAAAGATGATCCTGATTGGACCGCTCGATGCCGCGCATGGCGTTGGCGATGGCGGCGCCGACACTGGCGGCGGTCTCGCGGATGTCGTTCCAGTGACAACCCTCGGGGATCTGGAAGCGATGCTCATCGGCGAAGCCTTCGCCGTAGGTCGCGACCATCTCGGCGTGTTCTTCGTCCCAGACATCGCAGAGCCGTTTGAGGAACAGCAGCGGTAGGATGTAGCTCTTCCAGTCGGTACGATCGACCGGACTGCCACGCAGGATACTGGCAGCTTCCCAAAGATGCGATTCGAGCTGGGAAACCGTAAAGCGCCGAAGACTCTCGATCTTACACCATGACACCCTGGTCACCGATCCGATCCGCTAGTTCCCGATGCGATCACAGACACTACGCCGGGTTGCTTCGGACCGTAGCCCCGGAAACCGCGAAACCCGTCCGGGTGGTGACTCTATGGTGACTCAAATGAAAACGGCCTAGATCCGATGGACCTAAGCCGTTGATTTTTATGGTGCGCCCTGCGCGACTCGAACGCGCGACCACCTGATTAAAAGTCAGATGCTCTACCAACTGAGCTAAGGGCGCTAAAGCCTGGCAGTATACGTTGGCTGGAGAACGATTTGAAGTGCTCCGACGCACTCCTGCATCGATCCATATTGCCACCGCTGGACAGTAGCGCCGCAGCGTCTTAGCGCACGTCTTCCCCGATCCGTTCCAGACGGCTTTTGGCTAGGCGCGCTTCGGTACTTTTCGGGTAGCGACGCACGACGTCCTCAAGGGTCGCGCGGGCCTGGTCAAACGCCTGCTGCTCGTACTGAATGTATCCGATCTTGAGCAGCGCACCGGGGACCTTGGGACTGGTGGGGCTCAGCTGGACCAATCGATCGAGTTCAGCCAGGGCGGCTGGGTAGTTGCGCTGGACATAGTAGGTCTCGCCGAGCCAGTAGCGTGCGTTGTCGGTGAACTGGCCCTGCGGGTAGTTCCTCAGAAGAGCGTTAAAGGCGTCTCTGGCCTGATCGTAGTTGCGCTCTTTCAGCAGTTCGAATGCGGTGGCGTAGGCGTCGCGCTCGTTGCCTGAACTGGTTTCGGGAGACGGCAGGGACGGGATTCCCATGCTGCCCGGCGATGAGGGAACAGGCGCAGCAACCGCAGGCGGCGTCTCGGCGATACCCGCCGCGGGCTCCAGATCGCTGCCGCTCACGTCGATGGGTCGGGCAGAGAAGATGGCATTAGGATCCTCGGCCAGGGCCTCGCTACCGGGGTCACCGGCCAAGCCTCCCGCCGGATCGCTGCGGGCGTCGCCGAGTCGTGAGTCGATGTCGAGGAACTGATCGCGCTGCTGACGCTGCAGCTTCTGGATCTCGAACTGCTGCATCTCCACCAGACCACGCAGCTCTTGCATCTCCATTTGGAGCTGTTGCATCTGCATCAGCAGCTCCGAGCCGGCCTGATTGTCTAGGATGCGCTCGATGCGGGCGAGACGCCCTTCAAGCAATGGATCGGCGAAGACTGACGCAGGCAAAAGGGTAACGAAAAGCACGGCGGCCAACATCGGGTTGATCAAGCGAATATCCATCGACATAACTCCTGAACGGTGTCCGGGTCGGCATCGGGACGGCGACGACCCCGCCGGACAGGGTTTAAACCGCGCCCGGCGCGGTATGCGTCGTTTGTTGGATTGGCTTGGCCACGCCAGCTCCGAAAACTGTGGGAGCTGGCGCGGTTTAAAGTCTTAAAAAATATTAAATTTTAAACCGCGTCACGACAAAGGTCGGAAAAATCCTTGAGCCCGACACAAAATGAACGTTACGCATTTCACTCTGGACGCGGTTTAATACTGGATGACGACACGGCGATTAAGTCGCCACGACTGCTCGCTATGGCCCGGATCGGCCGGGCGTTCTTCGCCGTAGCCCAGCGTGCCGAGCTGATTCGCCAGCACGCCGTCGGCAATCATCAAACGTCGTACCGCTTCGGCGCGCTGATCGGAGAGCGCGAGGTTGTACTCGCGTGTTCCGCGCTCGTCGGTGTGGCCTTCGAGTGTCGCCCGGACGCCGGTGTTGGTGCCCAGATAGCGCGCGTGCGTGCGCAGAACGGGCAGATACTCGGGTTTCACCTCGGCGTTGTCGTAATCGAAGTAGATGGTCCGCTGATACAGCGGGCTGGCGGGATCCTCCCAGGGGCCGGCATAGACCGGCAGCTGAGGCTCCAACGGCGCGGTAGTCGCCGGAAGCCCCGATGGCCGCACGAGTCCGGCGCTCGGCTCGGGAGGCTGTTGGGGACCGCCGGCGCAGCCAAGCGTCAGGACGGCGATCAGGAGCGTCGGCATGAGCGCGCCGACACCCCGTGGTTTCATGGTCATCACCTTCTCCTTCATCCTGGCTCGTCCACCCTGGATTAATTGCCTGGATCAATTGATATACGGAGACCAGGCGGGCTCGCGGACCTCGCCGGAATCCTGAGACAGCCGCTGGTTGCCGCCGCCGTCGATCGAAGTCACGGCGAGGATCCCGCGTCCGTTCTGGATGGTCGCGTAAATTACCATGCCGCCGTTGGGTGCGAAACTCGGGGACTCGTCCAGGCTGCCGTTGCTCAGCAGACGGGTGAAGCCACGGTCAAGGTCCAACAGGCCGATACGGAAGCGGCCACCGGTACGCGTGACCAGCACGATCGACCGACCGTCCGGCGAGTAAGATGCTCGGGCATTGTAATCGCCCTCGGAGCTCACGCGCTGGGCCGGTCCGCCGCCTGAGGACATGCGATAGATCTGCGGACTGCCGCCACGGTCCGAGGTAAAGATAATCTCCTGACCATCGGGCGACCAGGCGGCCTCGGTGTCGATGCCGAAGTGATCCGTGAGACGCACCAGCTCGCGACTGAGGAGGTTCAGGGCATAGATCTCCGGGTTACCGTCCTTGGAGAGCGTCATCGCCAGCCGGCTGCCGTCGGGCGAGAAGGCCGGCGAACCGTTGATACCGGGATGACTGGCGACCAGATCGCGTCGACCGCTGGCCAGATCCTGGACATAAATGGCGGCTCGCTTGTTCTCGAATGACACGTAGGCGATGCGGCGCCCGTCGGGGGACCAGGCCGGCGACATGATGGGCTCGCCCGAGGAGACGATCGTCTGGGGGTTATAGCCATCCGAATCGGCCACGCGCAAAGTCACGGTCTGCCCGATACCCTCGCCGGTCGCGGTGACATAGGCGATGCGGGTCGCCGCCACGCCGCGCTGGCCGGTGAGTGTCTCGTAGATGAGATCGGCGATGCGATGGGCGGTGTTGCGCATCCCGGCCTTGGTCGAAATCAGGCTGGTGCCGGCCAGCTGATCGCCGCGAAACACGTCGTAGAGCGTAAAACTCACGCGATAACCGCTGCCTTCGGTCTCGACACGACCGATGACCAGGTTGTTCATCCCGAGCAGGCTCCAGTCACGCAGATCCACCTCCTCATGGCGGGACGGCATGTCGAGCATGTCGCGGGTCGGCAGCGGCTTAAACCGGCCGGTCCGGGCCAGATCGGCGCCGACGACGGCCGCGACATCCACGGGCGGGATCAACCCATCACTCACGCCGAAGGGCACGACCGCGATCGGCTGGGCGGCTTCTACACCGCCGGTGACCTCGATATTGAGACGCGCCTGCGCCGGCCCGACCCCGAGCGCCAGTCCGAAAAAGGCGAGTGCGAGGCTGATGGCGATCGAGTCGAGGCACTGATGTCGGGGCATAGGAATCTGTCCTTACTCGGGCTTGAAAGTAAAATCGAACTCGCGAAAGCGCTCGAACATCGGACCGGACGGCACCGGCAAGGGCGAGGCTTGATAGACCGCGGCGACGACCGACTGATCGAACGCCATGTTGCCGCTGCTTTGGACCACGCGGACGCTGTTCGGCACCACCTCGCCGCCTGGGATCAAGCGCACCGAGACTTTCGTCGCCAGATCACGACCGGCCGCGGGCGGCCGGATCCAGAATTTGTCCACCTGGTCGCCGATCACCGCGCCATACCGGTCAGTCTCGCGGGAGATTTGCTCCGTGTCACGCTCGGAACTGGGATCCGACTCGCGGGTGCGCTGGGCCTGCTCGGCGGCGAGCCGGCGCTGCGCATCGGTTGCCAGGCGTTGTGCTTCCTGCTCGATCCGCTCCTGGGCCAGCTCCTCGATCAGTCGCTGCTCTTCCATATCGGCCAGCCACTGGGCTTCTTCTTCCAGTCGACGTTGGCGCGCGGCCTCCGCCTCGGCCCGGAAAGCGGATTCACGCTCGGCCGCTTCGCGACGCTCGGCCTCGGCGCGACGC
>JBGSKP010000285.1:0-1924 GCA_041741175.1 Thiocapsa sp.
TCAGCGCTGCGACGCCCCCGACCTTCGCCGTCGGTGAGCCCGAGGGCAAGCTGCGCGTTCTGCTGCCCCGTGCCAAGTGGGACGCCATCGCCGATGATGTCCGCGTGGAATTCAACCAACGCCTCAAGCGGGACGGGCGCAAATCCGGGAGCTGGAAGACCGGCACCAATCCCGTTTCACGCCTGCTCGGCAAAGAACTGGTGCTGCTCGCGTGGGCCATCGAGGAGGCCGATCCGGCACTCACCGCGACGGCCATCAAGAATTGGCTCGGCCTGGTCCCCGAGGAGCGCTGGTGGCTCTACACCATGACCTGCGCGGCCACCGGGCATGCCATCCAGGGACGCAACAAGGGCTGGCGCAAGGCGGTGCGTTATGCGCTGACGGAGAACCCGGTCACGGACTCACACCATGAGCCCCTGCCTGTGTTTGAATTGGCGGTACGCGGACAGACCGCGGCGGAACCTGTCAAAGCACAACGGACGACGCGTCCGAGGACCAAGTCCGCCAAACCGAATGCCGCCGAACGGTGACCGGAGCGGAAGACGACACCATGACCACCAAGCCCCGTTCCCACGACCGGCAAGCACGGATCGGCAAGCTGCGCCCCTGGAGACATCCCATGCAAGCCATCGAGATCGACACCAAAATCGACGACAACGGCGAAATCCACATCAAGCTGCCCGAGCCGCGCCGGCCGGGGCCTGCACGCGTAATCGTCTTGTTCGAGGCCGACCCGCAGACGGAACCCGGACCCGTCAAACATCGACCGCCGGCAAGCCTTGCCGGCAAGGGCGCCCGTCTGCATGGCGATGACATCGCCCCGGCGTTTCCCTTAGATGACTGGGGAGATCTCTACCGATGATTCTTCTCGACACGCATGCATGGGTCCGCTGGCTTCACCCGGAGGTCAACCAAGCGCTGCCACTGGGGCTACGTGAATGGCTTGAAGCCGCGGATGCTCCACTGGCTGTATCGGTGATCTCGGCGTTGGAAGTGTCTCAACTTGTCAAGAAGGGCGTTCTTGATTTGCCGCTCCCGATGCCCGTTTGGTTCGACGCCGCGCTGACTGAAGCCGGAATCCAGTGCATCCCCGTGACGCCACAGTTGCTCCACGCCTCCACGCCTCCACGCCTCCACGCCTCCACGATATTGCCCGATATCCATAAGGATCCTGCAGATCGCATCATCATCGCCACCGCTCAGGAATACAGCGCTCGGCTCGTCACGGCCGATGAAGCGATCCGGAAGTACCCGAATCTGCAGACCGTCTGGGCGGTCTGATGTTGCCCCGCAGTCGTGATCAGGCACCGAGGACTCATCAGCAAGTCGGCATCCGCGGAGACAGCCATTGAGCCAGGGCACGGACACCACCTTCATCGAGACCCAGTTCTCCGTCTCCAAGCTCTCCAAGGAGAGCTACAAGGAACGCAAGGCCAATTACAGCCAGACCCTGACCGGACTCGGCAAGTGGTGGGGACGCAAGCCGCTCATCATGGTCCGGGCGGCGATCCTGGGGCTGCTGCTCCCGGTGAGCGCGGATCCCAAGCGCGATCGCGAAATCTTTCTCATGCTTCTGACCATGGACCTGGAGGGTCTTTGGCGGCGCAAGAGCAAGGCGATCCCGCTGGCCGAGCTGTTCGACCGCCTGCGTCCCGACGAGCGCGCCGATTGGTTCGACCCGAATGCACCCAAACCGAGATTCCGCCGCGGCACCACCGCCGAGGACAAGGCCCAGCTGCAACGGCTGGTCTTCGAGCGCATGGGCTACGACGAGAAGCTGGTCTACTGCGACCGACCCGAGCAGATCGAGGGGCCGTCCGAGCCGGCTTGGGACGCGATCAATGCCCACCTTCGCATCGGTGCGCGCAGCCTCCCCGAGCTGGTGCGCGCGCTCGGCGAGCGTCGCTTCGGCCATGTCCCTCGG
>JBGSKP010000286.1:0-16117 GCA_041741175.1 Thiocapsa sp.
TCGGTCGACCAGACGACGGCGAACTGACCGTCTTCCTGGATCTCGCCGATCAGCACCGGTTTGGTGATGTGGTGGTTGGGCAGCATCTTGGCGGTCCCGCCCGTGAGGTTCTTGGTCTCCAGACCGATGATGGCGGCCTGCACCGCATCAGGATCGGTCGTGCCGGCCTTCTCGACCGCCTGGACCCAGAGATCGAAGCCGATCTTGTGCGCTTCCATCGGGTCGTTGGTCACACGCTTGTCGTTCTTGGTGAAGCCGTGCCAGGTCTCGATAAAGGTCGCGTTGGCCGGGTCGTCGACGCTCATGAAAAAGTTCCAGGCGGCGAGATGGCCGACCAGCGGCTTGGTGTCGATGCCCGAGAGCTCTTCCTCGCCCACCGAGAAGGCGATGACCGGGATGTCCTCGGCGGAGACGCCTTGGTTGCCCAGCTCTTTGTAGAAGGGCACGTTGGCGTCGCCGTTGATGGTCGAGACCACGGCGGTCTTCTTACCCTCGGAGCCGAAGCGCTTGATATCGGAGACGATGGACTGCCAATCCGAATGACCGAAGGGCGTGTAGTTGATCATGATGTCTTCCTCGGCAACCCCGTTTTGCTTGAGGTAGGCTTCGAGGATCTTGTTGGTGGTGCGCGGATAGACGTAGTCCGTGCCGGCGAGCACCCAGCGCTCCACACCCAGCTCGTCCTTCAGATAGTCCACCGCCGGGATCGCCTGCTGATTCGGCGCGGCGCCCGTGTAGAAGACGTTCTTGGAGGACTCCTCGCCCTCGTACTGCACGGGGTAGAAGAGCAACCCGTTGAGCTCCTCGAAGACCGGCAGCACGGATTTGCGCGACACCGAGGTCCAGCAGCCGAAGACCACGGCGACCTTGTCTTGGGTCAGCAGCTCGCGCGCCTTCTCGGCGAAAAGCGGCCAGTCCGACGCAGGGTCGACAACGACGGCCTCGAGCTGTTTGCCGAGCAGGCCACCTTTCTTATTCTGCTCGTCCACCAGCATCAGAACGGTATCTTTGAGCGTCGTCTCACTGATCGCCATCGTCCCCGACAAGGAATGAAGGACACCGACCTTGATGGTGTCGTCCGCGGCGTGCGCCATGGGTCCGGTCGTGAGGCCCACTGCCAGGCCCGCGCCGAGCAGGATCGATTTGATTGGATCGCGTTTGAGCATGCGTCGAAACTCCTGAGGCCGTGCCTCGTGAGGTCGTTTGGGTTCGCAGGTGAGTGACTTCGTCCCCGGACCAAGCAGAAAGCGAGCCACACAAGCCAACGCGACGCGAATGGTCAACGCGGAGAGACCCGAGTCCAACGCCCGGCGGGATTTTCAGGCGCACCGATGCCCTGGAGCAGACCTCGCTGCGGGCCTGGGTCGATGCATTTCGGAAGCCGACACGCACCAGAACGGTGCGGGCGATGAATCCAATGGGGCGTATCGTCCAGTTGTATGCCCCGAGATCGAACAGTCTGGATCTTGCCTGAGATCTGTACTATCGTCGGCGCGCCGAAACCCCATAAACACCAGAGGATAAAGAGAATGCGCAAACTCCTGCTTGCCGCCGCTGCCGCGGCTTTGATGGGCAACGCAATCGCTGCCGACATGGCATCCCCCGACGAGGCGATGGCCATGTCGAAGAAGGCCCAGGCCGCCGTCAACGAGATGGGCGGTGAAGCGGCGTTCGCGGCGTTCGCGGCGACCGATGGCGGATTTCAGGATCGGGACCTGTACGTGTTCTGCATGGATTTGGACGGGGTCATGCTTTCACATGCCGTCAAGCCGGAATTGGTCGGAAAGAACCTTCTGGATTTCAACAAATACGGAGACGAACTGTTCAAGAACATGATCGCCGTGGCGACCAGCTCAGGCGAGGGCTGGGTCGATTACAACTGGCCCTATCCCGGAACTGAGGAGATCCGCTCAAAGACCAGTTATGTTTTGACCAATAATGCGGGCTTTTTCTGCGGGGTCGGCGCCTACAAGTAGCGCCGGCGAGGATAACCTGCTTGTCACGTTGAAGGTGCGCATGCCGCAACACGCGGCATGCGCGGTCTACTCGGCGACAAATCCCGGCTGATCGGAGGCGATCTTCATAATCGTCTCCTTGCCCCGATCATCGGCCTTGCGAAAAAACTCCACGAGTTCGCGCTCGCGCGGCGAGAGCGGATCGGTGTCCTCGAGGCATAAGAGGTATGTCGGCGTCACGGTTCCGAGAGCCACCGACAGCTCCTGAGCCTCTTCCAGACCCATGCGCCGAATGCCCTGCTCGTAGTTACTGATACGTGATTTAGAGAGCGACTCGGTCCGACTGGAGAGCTCCGATAGGCTCAGTTTCTGGTCATGGCGGGCCGCACGCAGGCGTTGCCCGATACGTTTTGTCAGATCCATAGTTTTTGAGTTCAACTCACTCGTTTCGTCAGTGGTCAAGGTATCGTTCCAGTGTTGTCCCAGTGGACTCAGGAACACGTCTTTCTGGCTTCCCCGCCAACTATACACGGGATAATTCATATCAACAGCACGCGGCAACCATGAATATGGCCGACAATGCGATCAATATTCAACCCAGATAGGCATCTTCCCACGCGGCAACATCGCCGACGGTGTGGGGCTGCGGCTCCACAACCCGATCCGCAAAGACCCGATCCAAGGTCTTCATAAAACACTTAGTCTGAGGCGACAAAAATTTCCCACGCCGCTGGACGATGCCATAGCTACGTTTCGGAAAATATTGATCGAGTGGGATTCTGCTCAGATTCTCGTCGCCCGTCAGACAGACATCCGTAACGATCGAGATGCCAAGCCCCAGCTCGACGTATTTCTTAATCACCTCCCAGCCACCGGCCTCCAGCGTCACCCGATAGCCCAAGTTGTGCTGCTTGAAGACCAAGTCGACGAGACGCCAGGTGCTCAGGTGTCGCGGCGGCAGAATCAGACCGTAGGGGGCAATCTCCTGGAGTGTCACCGACTCCTTGCCAGCGAGCGGATGGTCCTTCGGGGTAATCAATGTCGGGCTATAGGTGACAAACGGACGATACGTAATGTCGTCCGGAACCTCCATCATTGAACCTACGGCAAGATCGACCTGATCGGCACGCAACATCGCCAAGCCATCGCGGCCGGTTACATTATGCATCCTGAGTTCAATCCCGGGATACTGATCGACGAAAACCCGCACCGGATCGGGCAAGATATAAAGAATAGTCGATTCGCCCGCCGCAATGTTCAATATGCCTTGATCGACACGCCCGCACTGAGTTGCGAAAGCCTCGTGCAGCTTATCCATGCCATCGACCAGCGGCTCGGCCATCTGGAACAGCAGATCGCCCTCTGGCGTCAGCTTGATCTTCGGACCCCGCCGTTCAAACAGAACGGTGCTGAACTCGCGCTCCAGGGCCTGAATCTGTAACGATACCGTCGGCTGACTGAGAAAAATCTTCTCGGCCGCAGCACTGACACTGCCGGTTCGCGCCGCATGACAAAACGCCCGCAGTTGTTTGAGTCGGTTCTGTTTATAGTGAATCTGGGATCCGGAACCCATGATGATTCCAATCGTTCTAATGGTGGTAAACCCTATAGTATCTCAGCATAGCCATTGAAAGAAACAATCATTTAGAGTCGTCAGTTCCGGCTGCAACGCCATCCATCCCGTCCGGTGGTTCCGAGGCGCCGATCGTTGCCAAGGGGCTCGCTGACTGGCTTAGCCAAAAGATGGCGCAGGATCGACCGGACGAGTCGTACAAGGGGGGCAGGCACGCGCCCGTAGCGCGGCATTGGGATGAGCCGGATGAACCCAGGCGAGAGTCAAAGCAGGATGACAGACGACGCCGGCAGGGCGGTGTCGGGAAACACCGCCTCGACGCGGGAGATCGCAGTGAGCAGCGGTGCCGGCTTAAGCCTCGTCAAGCTGATTGAGGATGTTGCGCGCGACACGGCGCTGATCCACATCACCTTCTTCGAGCACTTCATAGAGTACCGTGCGTGCCGCGAAGGTGCTGCCGAGATCGCGCAGGCGGTTGGCCCGACGGATCTTCTCCTCGACCGAATTGATCGACAACACCTGCTTCGATATCGCGGCTGCGTCGGTCTGCTCAGGCCGCCGGGACGCGCCGAGCACCTCGTCCGCCTCAATGAGGTCAAGCTCGGCCTCCATCTCGGTCTCGCTGCGGGGTTGCCAGCGATCCGCATCATCGAAATGCGGGTCCAGATCACGCCCGACCTCACGCTCGCCGACGGGGGCAGGCCGAGACGAACGCCCAACCCCGTCAGGTGACGATCCGCCCGCAGGGCCCTCGGGAGCCGAGCGCGTGACACCGGGCCCCTCCGGATCAGGGTCTTCGTCATCGCCCGTGCGCGAACGCACCAACACCTTGGAAAAGACGATTCCCAACTCGAACAGCAGCCACATGGGAACCGCGAGCAAGGTCTGCGAGATCACATCCGGCGGGGTCAACAGCATGCCGATTACAAATGCGCCCACGATCACATAGGGACGGATTCGCACCAGATCGGCTGGCGTCGTGATGCCGGCAGCGACCAGCAAGATGGTGGCGATCGGGATCTCGAAGGCGACCCCAAAGGCAAAAAACAGGGCCAGGACGAAGTCCAGATAAGCCGAGATGTCCGTCATCATCGCCACCCCGTCAGGCGTCGAGGCCGACAGGAAAGCGAAAATCAGAGGGAACACAACGAAAAAGGCGAACGCGATGCCGATGTAGAACAGCAGAATGCTCGAGATCAGGAGCGGCGTGGCAAGACGCTTCTCGTGCTTATACAGCCCAGGCGCAACGAACGCCCAAAACTGGTAAAGGACATAAGGCATCGCCAGGAACACTGCGGCGATCAAGGCGAGCTTGAACGGCGTAAGGAAGGGCGCGGCCACCTGAGTGGCGATCATCGTGTTGCCTTCCGGCAGCTGCGCCATCAGCGGCGCCGCGACAAAGGTGTAGATGTCGTTCGCGAACGGGAAGAGCGCAAGAAACACGACAAAGATCGCAATCGACATGCGGATCAAACGATCGCGCAGCTCGATGAGATGGGAGACGAAAGGCTGTTCGGCACCCGGATCGTCGGGCTGCATCGCGGGGGACATGGGTGGTGTTCTCGTCGCTGAGTGGATAACGGGGCGGCGCACGACGCCGACGGAGATCCTGATCCCGAGCAGATGGTTCGTCGACGCCCCTAATGGACTGGAACCCCGACGGGGCGGATTAGGGTCGCATCCGATAGACGACCCTACAGCCGCGATCGTAACGGATTCACGGCGATCAAGCGCCGGAGGACGTCTCGCGCTGGGCTGACTCTGGTTTCGGCGTGGACTCGGCCGCCAGCGCCTGCGGATCAGCCGACATCGGCGCATGCGGCATCTCGCCCCCGGCAACCGGTGTGTCGGCCCGTTTGAAGGGCTCCTCGAGGATCGTCTCAAGCGGACGACTGCGGGCCTGCTTCTCCATGATCTCCTTGAGCTCGTCGGCCTTAAGCTCGCGCCTGACCTCGTCCTGAACCGAGGCGAGGGTCCGCCGCGCCCGCCCGAGCCAAAGCCCGGCGATGCGCGCGACCTTTGGCAGGCGCTCCGGCCCGATGACGACGAGCGCCACGATGCCGATCACGACCATTTCCCAGAAACCCATGTCGAACATCGGTACCTCGGGTAACCGCCTCGCTCAGACCCGCCGCATTAAGCGGACTTGTCGGACGGTTTGGTCGTGTCGCGCTTGACGGCACCGGCATCGCCGTCCGCGCCCCGCTTCTCGGAGGTTTGCTCCACCAGCTTGGCGTCGGCCTCCTGCTCGGCCTTTTCGCTCTCCGACATCGCACTGCGGAAACCTTTGACCGCATTTCCGAGATCCGAGCCAATGCCCTTGAGTCGTTTGGTACCGAACAGCAGCAGGACGATCACCAGGATGATCAGAAGCTGCCAGATACTGATGCCACCAGCGCCCATGTTTTCCTCCGTACCGCCACGTTTGGACGGTCGCTATGTTCAGTGTGGGTCAGACGGGCGAGTCGCCGCCGACGGAATCGTGAAAATGCTCGGCGCTCGTCGTGCCGACACCCAAGGCGCCCGGATGATACCGCAATCCCTCAGGTCCGGTTAGCCCCCTCTTTATTCCCTCAAGATTCCGGGTACAAGGCAAGCCGGTGCGATCCCCGCATCAGTCCGATCGGCATCACGAGCTGCGACGCGCCTTTTCATCCAGCCCCGAAAGCCCGAAGCGCCGATCCAACTCCGCCAGCACGTCGGAAGGCCCAAGTCCCTGCTGCGCGAGCAGCACCAGGGTGTGGAACCACAGATCCGCAACCTCATGGACGATTTTCTCGGGGACGCCGTCTTTGCCCGCCATCACGGTCTCGGTCGCCTCTTCGCCGATCTTCTTCAAGATGGCATCGAGCCCTTTCGCATAGAGACCTGCGACGTAGGAGCTGCCGGGATCGGCCCCTTTGCGCGATTCCAGTACAGCGGACAGACGTTCGAGCAGATCGTTCATCGTCTTTTAACCCTTGCCGTAGATCGCCTGCGGATCCTTCAGCACCGGAGCCACCTCGACCCAGTGCCCCGCGGCATCGAGCTCGCGGAAGAAGCAATTGTGACGCCCCGTGTGGCAGGCGATCCCGCCTTTCTGCTCGACCTGAAGCACAATCACATCGGCGTCGCAATCGAGTCGAATCGCGCCGACGACCTGCTGATGACCCGACTCCTCGCCTTTATGCCAGAGTCGACCCCGCGACCGTGACCAATATACCGCATGCCCGGTTTCACGTGTCAGGCGCAGCGATTCACGATTCATCCAAGCCATCATGAGGATGATACCGGTCCCGCGCTCCTGCGCAATCGCGGGCACCAGCCCCTGGGCATCCCACTTGATGACGTCGAGCCAGTCTTCAACCATCGTCTTGCACCCTCACCGAGTCATCCCGTTGGAAAAGCCGCCGTGCGTTCCGAAGCCATCCGTTAAGGTCACGCACCAGACACCGATCATGCTTTAATAATCCGCTGAAGCTCAGGGTCGGCTGAGGTTATCGGCCAGACGCTGGCCCTCGGCGAAGTCGAGCGTCCCTTCGTAGATGGCGCGTCCCGTAATGGCCCCGATGATGCCGCAGCTCGCCACTTCGGCGAGCGCGCGCACATCGTCGATGAGGGTAATACCTCCCGAGGCAATCACCGGAGTGCGGATTGCACTGGCCAGCGCGCGGGTCGCTTCGACGTTCGGTCCGCTCATCATGCCGTCGCGGCCGATATCGGTGTAGATGATGGCCGCCACACCGGCATCCTCGAACCGCCGCGCCAGATCTTCGGCCTGAATTGCGGTGACCTGCGCCCAGCCCTCGATGGCGACCTGTCCGTCTTTCGCATCTAACCCCACCATGATCTGCCCTGGAAAGGACCGACAGGCACGTTCGACGAACACCGGTTCTTTGACCGCCTGGGTACCGATAATGCAGTAGGTCACACCCGCACTCAGATAGGCTTCCACGGTCGCCTCGTCGCGAATCCCGCCGCCGACCTGAATCGGCAGCTCCGGAAACGCCTCGGCGATTCCCCGAATCGCCGCACCATTCACCGGCATGCCGGCAAAGGCGCCATTGAGGTCAACCAGATGCAGACGCCGCGCGCCCTCGCCCACCCACCGCGAAGCGGTGTCGACGGGATCGTTTGAGAAGACCGTCTCCTCGTCCATTCGCCCCTGACGCAGGCGCACACAACGGCCGTCCTTCAGATCGATTGCGGGAATCAGCAGCATGATGTGGTCACTCGCTGTCGGGTGTCGGAGGGCGCCCCGGGTCCGGGGGAGCAGCGTGGCAAAACGGGCCGGGAAACCGGCGAGAATAAGGCTCTTCATCGTGTCTCGGGGAGCCTCTGTTACAGGGCACCCTTGGTCGACGGAGTGATGCCTGCCATCCGCGGATCCGGCTCCACGGCCATCCGCAGCGCACGCCCGAATGCCTTAAAGACGGTTTCGGCCTGATGGTGGGCGTTGTCGCCGCGCAGCGTGTCGATGTGAAGCGTCATCGCCGCGTGGTTCACCAGACCCTGGAAAAACTCGTGGAACAGGTCGACATCGAAGCCGCCGATCATGGCGCGGGTGAAGACGACATTGAACACCAGCCCCGGCCGCCCCGACAGGTCGACAACCACGCGCGAGAGCGCCTCGTCAAGGGGCACGTAGGCATGACCGTAACGGCGCACACCCTGCTTGTTGCCGAGTGCCTGCGCCAGCGCCTGACCGAGCGTGATGCCGATATCCTCGACGGTGTGATGCGCGTCGATATGCAGATCGCCCTCGGCCCGGATATCCAGATCAATGAGACCGTGCCGCGCCACCTGATCGAGCATGTGATCCAAAAAGGGCACGCCGGTCGCCAGGCTGGACGACCCGCAACCATCCAGATCCAGGGCGACCTGAATCCGGGTCTCCAGGGTATTGCGCTCGACCCGGGCGGTACGGTGTGTGGTGTCGGCAGTCATTGAGAAGATCGGTATCCTTGGGTCGGGATCCAGCATTAAACCATAGCCGATCCAGGCAGCATAAGGGCAGGAGGAATGCGACCCGATCGGCCTCTGATCAGCCCCATTTCATTCAGCCCGTTTCGGCTGGCAGGGCCGCTGATCGAGGTGCAGGATCCGGGACACCGAGGCTGCCCCCGGGACCGACTCCGGCGTCGCCGGGGGTCACGACGAGCCACAGGGATTCGCCGTTTTTCCGTTTCATATCGAGCACCTGCGAGCGGGCAAGCCGTGACACATGGCGGGTGATCACATCCATGACCCAGCCGTGCGTGATGACGAGGATCCGCTCGCCGACATGCTGTCGCGCCATCTCCTGGATGTCGACCATCACCCGGTCGGCAAAATCGTCCAGCGATTCGCCCTCATCGAACTGGCAGGTGGGATCTCTGCGAATAATGCACTCATGCAAACCCGGGTGCCGAACAGACAGCTCCTGCTTCGTCATGCCCTGAATCAGCCCGAAGTGTCGTTCCTTCAAACCGTCGGAGCAGGTCGGCGGCGCCAATCCCAGGACCTCGGCAACGATCCGTGCCGTTTCCGCGGCCCGCCTCAGCGGGCTGGTCCAGACGCACGAGAAGCCGGACGTCTTGAAGGTCTCCGCCATCTCATAGGCTTGCCTTCGACCGTTCTCGTTCAGCGGCACATCGATCCAGCCCTGCAAGACCCCGGTGATATTCCAATCGGTCTCGCCATGCCTGGCGACACAGATGTGGGTCGGGTCGCCCGGTTGATTTGTCGCGGTCATGCGTGCGCTCACAGCAGTCTTGATGACTCAAAATCGCCATCGGGGCGGGCGTCCCGGCGAGGGCTCCCGCAGCCGTCCAGTCCGGCGGCCGGCTAAGGCGCAAGACGATCGATCCGCCACTCACCCTCGCCTTGACCTTCACCGGCATGGGTATAGATAAAACGGTCGTGCAACCGGCTGTCGCGTCCCTGCCAGAATTCGATCGCGTCGGGGACGATCCGAAATCCGCCCCAGAAATCAGGGAGCGGGATCTCGCCCTGGGCAAAGCGCTGCTTCATCTCCGCCACCTTGGCCTCCAGCAGGGAGCGCGAGGTGATGACCTGGCTCTGGGGAGATGACCAGGCACCGATCTGGCTGCCGCGCGGCCGGGTGGCAAAATAACCCAGCGATTCCGCGGTCGAGATGCGTTCGGCACGCCCGGTGATCTGGACCTGACGAGCGAGCGCAACCCAGGGGAAAAGCGCCGCGACCCGGCGATTGCCATCGATCTGTCGCGCCTTGCGGCTGTGATAGTTCGTGAAGAAGACAAACCCACGGCGATCGAAGAGCTTCAGCAGCACGGTGCGCACAAAGGGCTGCCCGGCGTCATCGACCGTGCAGAGACTCATCGCGTTGGGCTCCGGCAGGCCGGTGTCGATCGCGGCCTGATACCACTGCTCGAACAGTCGGATCGGATCAGGGTCGAGAGTCTGTCGAGACAGGCCCTGCTCCATTGCTTTTTCCCGGAATGCGTCAGCGTTCATTGAGAATTATCAAAAACAATAAAGAAAATTAGGATAATTGCCTCGCTAAATGATCGAAGCATGGGTACTTTTCGGCATTAAGACCAAGTTGCACGGTCAAACATCCATCCACGATCCGCAGCGGGTAGGCCACTGAACCCCGCGACGGCGGCCCTACCATCGACAGGATCGAGTGGATCGACAATCAAACACCACTGGAGCAATCAGATGACTCGCCAAGACCAGATTCAAGCGCTGCAGAACGATTGGGCTGAAAATCCCCGCTGGGCCGACGTGACCCGAGGTTACACGGCAGAAGACGTCGTCCGGCTGCGCGGCTCGATTCAGCCCGAGCAAACCTATGCCAAGCGTGGCGCAGACAAACTCTGGAAGCTGATCCACGGCGACGCCAAAAAAGGCTACGTCAACTGCATGGGCGCCCTGACAGGCGGCCAGGCCATGCAGCAGGCCAAGGCCGGGATCGAGGCCATTTATCTGTCGGGCTGGCAGGTCGCCGCCGACGGCAACACGTCCGAAACCATGTATCCGGACCAATCACTCTACGCCTACGACTCGGTCCCCACCATGGTGCGGCGCATCAATAACGCCTTCAAGCGCGCCGACGAGATTCAGTGGTCGAAGGGCATCGAGCCGGGCGACGCGGGCTACATCGATCACTTCCTGCCGATCGTTGCAGATGCCGAGGCCGGCTTTGGCGGCGTGCTCAACGCCTTCGAGCTGATGAAGAACATGATCGCTGCGGGCGCGGCCGGCGTGCATTTCGAAGATCAGCTCGCGGCGGTGAAAAAGTGCGGTCACATGGGTGGCAAGGTCCTGGTGCCGACCCGCGAGGCCGTTCAGAAACTGATCGCCGCGCGCCTGGCCGCCGATGTCATGGGCACACCTACCCTGCTGCTCGCGCGCACCGATGCCGAGGCGGCGAACCTACTGACCTCGGACATCGACGACAATGACCGGCCGTTCCTGACCGGTGCCCGCACCGACGAGGGCTTCTACGTGGTGCGCGACGGCCTGGAGCAGGCGATCAGCCGCGGCCTGGCCTATGCACCCTACGCCGATCTGGTCTGGTGCGAGACCGGCACCCCGGACTTGGGTTTCGCCCGTGAGTTCGCGCAGGCGGTTTTGGAGAAAAACCCCAATAAGCTGTTGGCTTACAACTGCTCGCCCTCGTTCAACTGGAAGAAGAACCTGGACGACGTGACCATCGCCAAGTTCCAGGACGAGCTCTCCGACATGGGCTATAAGTACCAGTTCATCACCCTGGCGGGTATCCACAGCATGTGGTTCAACATGTATGACCTTGCCTACGATTATGCCCGTGGCGAAGGCATGCGCCACTATGTCGAGAAGGTGCAGGCACCCGAGTTCGCCGCCCGCGAGAAGGGCTACACCTTCGTGTCGCATCAGCAGGAAGTCGGCGTCGGTTATTTCGACGACATCACCACGACGATCCAGGGCGGCGCATCCTCTGTCACCGCCTTGACCGGCTCCACCGAAGAAGCCCAGTTCTAAGCCCAGTTCTATGCCCCGCTCTAAACGCGGGGCCAATTGCTATTCCGATCCCTGTTGCGATCGAGGCCCGCAACGCGCTCTCGGTTCACAGACAATCTGCCAGCCATCCTCTGTGCCGATGGATCCGAACGGCTGATCGAATGGAACAACAGTCCCATCCGGAATCACGAGGGAACGGTGGTTGGCGCACTGGGCTCGGGCACGGACATCACCGAGCGCAAGCAGGCCCGAGCGGGCACTGTCCTAGCAGGTGACCCTGGAGACGGTCCTGGTCGAGACCTCCCGATCCCTGGTCGCGGCGCCGGGCGATGTCGTGGGGCCCATGGTCGAGAATGCCCTCGGGGCCATGGCACGACGCATGATCCGACAGCGCCGCACTGATGGACCGGGTGCTGGCGTCGCTGGCCCAACCGATCCTGATCGACGGCCACTCGCTCGGCGTGACCGGCAGTGCCGGCGTCACCCAGTTCCCGCAGCACGCGGGCGACGCCGACACGCTCCTGCGCCACGCCGATCAGGCCATGTATCATGTATCAGGCCAAGCAGCAGGGCCGCAATTGTTTCCAGTTCTTCAAGCCTGTCGAGTATCAGCCCGATCAGGCGCACCAGCGAGAGCTGGTGCGGATTCGCGAGGTCATCGCCGAGCCACTTGAGCAGCTCATCGCGGAGCGCGACGCCCTCATTGCCGCCATTCGATCACTGCAGGCGGAGGTCCTGGCGCACCGCAATGCGCGCGAATCATCGCCTCGATCGCCAACCCTCTCGTCAGTGGGCCTGGTTTCCGAGCTGCCGGAACACAGACCCGGCATCACCAGTGCGGCCGACTCGCCCGCCCCGGGCACGCGGCGGGACAGTGCGCAATCCGGGTTACGATATACTGACGACTCGTATACAACAGTGTAACGCTGCATCAGCATGTCAACAGAGCCATTCGGAACCCAGCTCAAGACCGCCGATCTGTCCGATCGCGAGGATCAGGCCGTGCGCATCTGCGACCCCATTTTCCGTGACTTCGGCGGCCATGTCCGCTTCTGCGGGACCGTCGTGACGGCAAAATGCTTCGAAGACAATACAGTGGTGAAGTCCGCCCTAGCCGAACCCGGCGAAGGCCGTGTACTGGTGGTGGACGCCGGCGGATCACTGCGCTGCGCGATGCTCGGCGATCTCATCGCCGCCAGTGCGGTCGAGCAGGGATGGGCCGGGGTGATTCTCTACGGTTGCATCCGCGACAGTCGCGAGATCGGCGCCATGCCGCTCGGCGTGAAGGCATTGGCCACGCATCCGCGCAAGAGTCTGCGGCGGGGCGAAGGGCAACGCGATCTTTCGGTCACCTTCGCCGGGGTGCGTTTCGCGCCCGGCGATCAGGTCTACTGCGACGAAGACGGGATTCTGGTGGCCGACCAAGCACTGGATCTGGATATGGCGCCGTAACCCGCGCTGCACTGCGCCGGGTATCGACCAACGCGATCGTCACGGCACTCGGCGGTCCCCGGCACGGCATCCGCGGCAACCCTCCGCAGCCTCACAGCGAGACAAGACCATGGCGTGGACCGAAGCCAAACAGATTGCCGATGCGATTCTCGACGGATTCGGTCGCCACTATCGGCTGTTTCGCGAGATTACGGGTGAAGCGCGCGCGCGCTTCGAGTCGGGCGATTGGACCGCGGTACAGTCTGCCGCGCGCGAGCGCATCAGCTACTACGATGCGCGGGTCGGCGAGACCGTTGCCCTGTTGCGCCGCGAGTTCCACCTGCGCGATCCCACCGACATCCTCTGGCGGCGGGTGAAGATCGAGTACATGCGTCTGCTGCCGCTGCACCATCAGCCGGAGCTGGCCGAGACCTATTACAACTCGGTGTTCTGCCGGCTGTTTGATCGACGCTATTACAACAACAGCTACATCTTCGTCTGGCCGATGATCTCGACCGAGCATCTGGAGGCGGAGATCCCGATCTTCCGGCCCTATTACCCGGCACGCGACGGCTTTGCGCGGGTGATTGCGCACATCCTCGGCGACATGGGCTTTCAGCGTCCTTTTCGCGATCGTCGGCACGATCTGCGCTGTCTCATGCGTGCCATCCGCGACCGTTTCCCACGCCGGCGGGCGCTGCACCAAAACTTCCAGCTCGCCGTCCTTTCCGAGCCCTTCTACCGGAACAAGGCCGCATACATCATCGGCAAGGCCATCAACGGGGCCGATCAGATCCCCTTCGCGATCCCGATCCTCAACGACGAGGGCGCGGGCGGCGGTCTGTACGTCGACACCCTGCTCTCGGGCGAAGACGAGATCTCGGATGTCTTCAGTTTCTCGCGCGCCTATTTCATGGTCGATACCGAGGTGCCGGCCGCAGTGATCGATTTCCTGCGCCCCCTGATGCCCCGCAAGGGCAAGGCCGAGCTCTATACCTCGATCGGTCTGCAGAAGTTCGGCAAGGCGGAGTTCTATCGCGATTTCCTCAAGCACCTGCGCTATTCGGCCGACGACTTCGTCGTCGCACCCGGCATTCGCGGCATGGTGATGTGCGTCTTCACGCTGCCCTCCTTCCCCTTCGTCTTCAAGGTCATCAAGGACCGCTTCCCGCCACCCAAGGAGATGACCCGCGAGACCGTTAAAGAAAAATACCAGTTGGTTAAGCTGCACGACCGGGTCGGGCGCATGGCGGACTCCTGGGAATACTCGCACGTCGCCTTTCCGCGCCATCGCTTCTCCCCGGCCTTGCTCGACATGCTTGAAACCGCCTGCGCCGCGAGCCTGGAAGCCGACGGTGATCAACTGATCATCAAGCATCTGTATATCGAACGGCGCATGTCGCCGCTCAATCTCTATCTGCATACCGCCGACGACGAGGATATCCGGCACGCCATCGGCGAGTACGGCGATGCGATCAAGCAGCTCGCGGCGGCCAACATCTTCCCCGGCGATTTCCTGTTCAAGAACTTCGGCGTGACACGCCAGGGCCGCGTCGTCTTCTACGACTACGATGAACTCTGTTACCTGACCGAGTGTCACTTCCGTGAGATCCCGCCCGCGCCCTATCCCGAGATGGAGATGGCCGAGGAGGTCTGGTACAGCGCCGGACCGAACGATGTCTTTCCGGAAGAGTTCGAAACCTTCCTCTTGACCGATCCGCGCATCCGCAAGGTCTTCCGCGAGCTGCACAGCGAGCTGCTCGACCCGGCCTGGTGGCGGGCACGTCAGGAGCACATCCAAGCCGGTCATCTCGAAGACGTCTTTCCCTACGCCGGGGAGCGGCGCTTCGGGCACGCATCGCGTCGCGATCTGAATGCATCGACACCACAGCAGGAGCCCGGCCCGACGCGTTAAGACCTGACGGGCGCCACGCCCGCACACAATAAGGGGGCATCACCTCCAACCCATTGAGGAGACTGGAACCATGACGACGCATTCGATCCAGACGCGACACCTGGGCTGGGTACTGCTCTGGGGCTGGGTACTACTCTGGGTCGGCACCCTGTCGGCCGCGGCCACCGAAGGCCCCGCGCAGTTGGCTCCGGGGCTGCAGAATCCCGGATATCACGAGCATCCGGATTGGTTCAAAGCATCCTTTCTGGATATCCGGGAGGATATCGCCGAGGCCACGGCCGCGGACAAGCGACTCATCCTTTATTTTTATCAAGACGGCTGTCCCTACTGCACCAAGCTCCTACAGGAAAACCTCGGTGATCGGACCATCGCAAGCCTCATGCGCGAGCGTTTCGACGTCGTTGCCATCAATCTCTGGGGCGATCGGGAAGTGACCGGATTCTCCGGGACATCCACCACGGAGAAACAGCTTGGCGCCGACCTGAAGGTTCAGTTTACCCCGACGATGCTGTTGCTCGACGAAGCCGGTCAGATCGTGCTGCGGATTAACGGCTATTTCCCGCCCCATCGTTTCAAGGCGGCGCTCGCCTATGTGGCCGAGCGCCGCGAGCAGGTCGGCGAATCGTTCAGCGCCTTCGTTGCCGGCATCGATGCGGGCGAAGCGAAAGAGGCAAGCGGGGCGATGCATCGGGAAGGCGGATTCCTGACCGCTCCACTGCGGCTCGCCGACAACCGCGATGGATCAGCGCGCCCTCTGGTGGTGATGTTCGAGCAGCCGACCTGCCGCGATTGCGACGAACTTCATCAGGACATCCTGCGGCGCGAGCCGATCATCTACTCACTCACCGCGTTCGATGCCGTCATCCTCGATGCCTTCTCGCGCGACACGCTACAGAGCGTAGACGGCCGTGAGATCCCGATCCGGGACTGGGCCGCTGAGCTCGGAATCCATTACACGCCCAGCCTGGTCTTCTTCGATTCGGCCGGGCGCGAGGTCTTTCGCACCGAGGGCTACTTTAAGGCATTCCATATCCACGGCGCGCTAGACTATGTCGCGACCGGCGCTTACCAGTGGGAACCGAGCTTCCAGCGCTATCTGGCGGCGCGCCGCGAGGCATTGGCCGCCTTAGGCGTCGATGTCGACCTGATGGACTGAGACCTGATGAACGGATGCGGCACAGCGATGCTTGCCCGACGGAGAGAGTCATGACCAAAGAGCGGGCTGCGGCTAACGGCACACCGATCGCGGCGACGTCCAGCGAGCCGACGCCGGGCGCAGAGCCGTCACCGCCACCC
>JBGSKP010000287.1:0-3300 GCA_041741175.1 Thiocapsa sp.
AAAAGCCAAAACAATGCCTGTGGCTTCCCAAGAATGCGTAATAACCCATTCCGAAAGCCGGCTGAATTGCTCCCGCGGCAAGGACTTGGGGTCGTATGAATAGAAATTTAAATCTGCGGTATTGCCCCATAACAGAAACAGGCCAAACAGCCATAGAAACTTGTTTGACCTGACAATGTGGTAAGCTTGGTTAAAAATTTTGGAAAAACTGATGGGCATGGTTAAAATTAACGAGTTATAAATTTCCATCCGAGAGTGCGAATCTGCGAGGAACGAATAAAATGAGTGGCGAAGCAGTCTTTATGTTAAGATCGCGTCGCTCTCCCGACATTCGTCGGGGTCGCGTGACCGGGGAAGAGGCTTGCAGTATGACCATCCTCGCCCATGCCGAGCAGGATGAAGTCGACAGGCAGAAGCGGGCGGATCAGCTCGTCGTAACGGGTCGCGGCCTGCTCGGCGCCCAGCTCCGCGGGGATCCAGTGAAGATTTGCGATCGGAATCGGAATGCGATCCGTCAGGGCCAGCGTGATCGCATGGCTGTTGCGCTGCGCATCATCCGGCGCAAGACAGCGCTCGTCACCGAGAAACAGGTGCCAGCGCGACCAGTCCTCGGGTTGCTCAATCAGTTGCGCATAAGCCACCAGCGGCGTCCGGCCACCCGCCAGCACACAGTCAAACCGGCCGCGCGCCGCGATCGCACGGCGTGCCGCGGCGCTGATTCGACGCGCGGTCTCTTGCGCCACCGCCGCGGCGGATTCCAGACGGATGAAATCGATTCTCTGCTCGCCCATGACACTGCCCCCTCCGACCATTACACTGAATGGGTTTTTCCACCGAACCAAGACCGCCCGTCGCAACCTTATGAAGATCCTGCTGATCAACGACTCCAAGGTGACACGATACGCGCTGCGCATCGAGCTAAAAAAGCTCGGCGTCGAGGTTGCGACGGCCGACTGCGCCGAGACCGCCCTGGAGAAGCTCAAGAGCCGCGTTCCGGATGCCATTCTGATGGACCATATCATGCCAGGGCTGAACGGCCTGGAGGCCCTGGAAATCATTCGCGTCGACCCGCGCACGGCGCATGTGCCGATTGTGCTCTGCACCGCGCAGGAGGATGCCGAGTTCGCCGTGGCGGCGATGAAAAAGGGCGTTCTTGCCATCCTGCCCAAATCGCTCGCCGCCGAACGCCTCCCCGACATCGTCAAGCGCATCCGCTTGGCGATCGAGGCCATCGCATCGGGCAACCGCGCCGATTCACTGCCGGCGTCGGAACCCGACCCGGATTCAGGGTTGCACGCCGCCGCCCCGACGCCATGCAACGCGCCGAGTGCAGACGAACTGATCGCCCTGATCGACGAGCGTCTCGAGGCAGGGATCAACAAGCGCTTGACGGCGCTCACCGAGGCCTTGCGACGCGACCTCACCGAGATGTTGATCGCCGAGGCCGGCCACCTTGTCGAGATGCGACTTGCCGACGAGCGCGCCGTGCTTGCCGAGGCTCAACCGCCAGTAAGTCTGCTGGATCTCGGCGGCCTGGAGGCGCGGCTCATCGGCGAGGTTCTGCCTGATCTGATCGATCAGCGCATCGGTGCCGCGCTGGAGAAGCTGCGGCCCGAGCTCATCGAGGACATGCGCCGATCGCTCCCGGAACTGTCGCCCCTTACCGGAGGCGACAGCGCTCAACCCGCGTCGGGCTACCCGGCGAATGCACCCGCTCCGGACCGTCCAGGCCAGTCCGAAGCCACGCAAGATGTCGCTCAGGTCGCAGATGGACTGCGCGACTTGGCCAGGATGGCAATCCAGAACCTGCACGCGGCAGTCAATCGCCGCAAGCGCTAGCCGATCAGTCGGGCGGTGCCGTCTCGCCCTGCCTCGTCGCCCTCCCGGTCGCCTTCATCCGATCAGTTGATTATCCTACGGCAAGCCAACCGAGATCCGACTCGGCATTCGCTCGCCACCCTGCCATGAGACGCCGTCATGAAGCCTGAAGCCACTCCCGAGGTCGAGCTCGCGGCTAAAACCCATGAGCACACCCGCACCGGGATGTCGAAAGGCGCACTCAAACAGGCCTACATCGATAACCTGTTTTATATCCAGGGTCGATTCCGCGAGGTGGCGACACCGCATGATCTCTATATGGCCGCCGCCTTCACGGTGCGCGACCGGATGTTGGAGCGCTGGCTCAAATCGGCCCAGATCTTTAAGGCATCCCACTCACGCACGGTCTGTTATCTGTCTGCCGAGTATCTGCTCGGCCCGCATCTGGCCAACAATCTGGTGAATCTCGGGATTACGGAGGTTGCGCGGCGCGCGGGCGAGGAGTTGGATCTGGATTTCAACGCCATCCTCGAGGAAGAGGAGGAGCCGGGTCTGGGCAATGGCGGACTGGGTCGGCTGGCCGCCTGCTATATGGATTCGCTTGCCACCGTCCAGATTCCCGCCATCGGTTACGGCATTCGTTACGAATTCGGGATCTTCGATCAGATCATTCAGGACGGCTGGCAGGTCGAGCGCAGCGACACCTGGTTGCGCAACGGCAACCCCTGGGAGATCCCGCGACCCAAGATCAGCTTCCCGGTCATGTACGGCGGCCACACCGAGCACTATCGCGATCACGCGGAACGCCCGCGGGTGCGCTGGGTTCCGGACATGGTCATCAGCGGGGTCGCCTTCGACACCCCAGTCCTGGGTTACGGGGTCGACAACGTGAATCTGCTGCGGCTGTGGAAGGCGGAGGCACCCGAGTCGTTCGACTTCCAGGTCTTCAATGTCGGGGACTACTACGGAGCGGTCCACGCCAAGATCGAGGCCGAGACCATCTCGAAGGTGCTCTACCCGAACGACGAGCCCGAGGTCGGCAAGGAGCTGCGCCTGAAACAACAGTATTTCTTCGTGTCCTGCTCGATCCAGGACATGATTCGGTTGCATCTGAACACCGTCGGTCCCCTCGAGACCTTTCACGAGAAGTTCGTCGCCCAGCTCAACGACACCCATCCAGCGATCGCTGTGGCCGAGCTGATGCGCCTGCTCATGGACGAGCACGAAATGTCCTGGGATGACGCCTGGGCCATCACCCGCGCGACCTTCTGCTACACCAACCACACCCTGCTGCCCGAGGCACTGGAGACCTGGTCCGTCGGACTCTTCGAGCGGTTGCTGCCCCGCCATCTGGAGATCATCTACGAGATCAACCGGCGTTTCCTCGACGAGGTGCGCGTGCGGTATCTCGGCGACGAGGAGCGCGTCGCGCGCATGTCGCTGATCGACGAGGCGGGTGGACGGCGGATCCGGATGGCGCAC
>JBGSKP010000288.1:0-4447 GCA_041741175.1 Thiocapsa sp.
AAGTGCCCCCCGTTGCGGGCGCGACCTGCGAAGGCACGGCGCACCTCAAAGCGAGCGCCCAACCGTTGTCCGTCCTGCCACACCGCCAGTTCCGCCATCGCCGCCTCCGCGTTGTCATCGACCCCTGTGAACCCCGCCGGCTGTGCCGGTCGGGTCATCGCCTTCACCATCCCGCCTCCCACGCCTGCAACCGACGCTCCAGGCGCTTGAGCAATACCGGCAAGAGCACGCCCGCCACCTCGGCATCCAACGGCGCCACCTGCTCGCGAACCCAGCCGATCAAGGCTTCGCGGTTATCGCGTGCCTGCCCGTCACCGAGCACCCCGACCAAGGCCGCGCCCTCGCTCACCCGACAGGCGTATCCGAGCACCTCGGCGAGCCGACGCACCTGCGCCGGGGACAGCGTCAGCCCCGCCATGCTGTCCTTACTCCGCATCGCCATCGTCCACCTCCCCGGCGGTCTGCCCAGCGTCCTGCTCATCGTCCACCGGCGCGGTTACCGCGCCAAAGCCATGGGCGGCCAATAGCCGGCTCATCGCCGAGCCGTCCTGACGGGTCAGATTCGGCACGAAGCGCGAGTAGGTGCGAAACAGCATCTCCGTGGTGGTGTGGCCCATCTGGTTGGCGATCCATTCGGGCGACTCCCCGGCCGCGAGCCACAGCGTGGCCGCGGTGTGGCGGGTCTGGTAGGGACGGCGCTTCTTCAGCCCCAGATGGCGCAGCAGCGGATACCAGATCCGGTTGGTGACGTTCTGGTGCTGCAGCGGCTCGCCGTTGCGTGAACAGAACACATAGGCCGAGCGCCCGCGCGACAACGTCTCCTGCTCGCGCAACGCCGCCTCCACCACCGGGGAAATGGTGATCTCGCGACGCGATTCGGGCGTCTTGGTCTTCTCCCGATGACCGGCCACCAGGGTCTCGCGGATCAGGATCTGGCCGCGGGCAAAATCGACGTACTGCCATTGCAGGCCGTTGATCTCGCTGGTGCGCATCCCGGTGAAGAACCGCACGGTGAAGTACGGGCGATAGTCCGCGCGCACCCGGGCGAGGATCAGCCGGACCTCCTCCAGCGTAAAGGGATGCACCTCGGTGCGCGGAACCTTCAGCGAACGCACCCCCGTCATCGGATCGGCGAAGCCGAACCGCAGCGCCGCCTCGGCCAGAATCATCCGCAGCGGGTTGATGACATGGTTGACCCGCGAGGCCGAGAGCCGCCCGCCGCCCTGGCCGGGCTGCTTGGCCAACTCCGCCCGAAAGGCCATCAGCGCCGCCTTGTCGATCGCGCCGACTCGCTGGTCACCGAACACCGGCAGCAGGTGCTTGTCCAGGCTGATGCGGATGGTCTCGCGATAGGAGCGAGACCACTCGATCTCGCGCTCCGCGTACCAGATATCGGCGAAGTCGCAAAACAGCGGCGTGTCGGCGCCGGCCAGCGCACTGGCGCTCGCGTTCGGCTGGGCCGGTTCGTCGAAGCGGGCGGCGTTTGAGCTGCTGGGGAAATAGCGACGGTAGTCAAAGCTTCCCATCGCGATTTCCGCTTCGATCCTGTCAAGGATCTTACCCAGCTTCTTTCGGTTTGCAGGCGTGTCGGCCAGCGACGTCTGCTCGCGGCAGCGCTCCCCGCGATAGCGGAAGTCGAAGAACAGGTTGCCCGTTTCAGATCTGACGCGAATGCTAGCCATTGCAGATCCCTCCATTCGCCATAGGAACGACAAAACCGTTGTTTTGGGAATATGTCCCGATATCCCGCGCGATGGTCTCCCACACGTAGAGAATTTTGCGTCCACCAAACGGACGGATGTAGTGGATGCCCTCCAGAAGCACCGAGTCTTTCAGACGATCGCGGATCGTGCGCGGGTCGTACTTGATACGCGCCGCAAGCTCGTCGGTTGTCAGGTAGGTCTGCTCGCTCATCGCTTGGTGCCTCATCGAGTAAAGTGATCTACAATAAACAAAGAGCATTCTCTGTGGCTGATAATGCGCTTCTGAAGATGATTATAGGCTTCAGAAGATGGCTGTCAACCTAAAATGTGCTCTAGTAGATCAAAATATTTTGGAGAGACGCATGCTGAAGATTCATCTCTCGCGATTGATGGGGGAGCGAAGGCTCAAGATCTCGGACGTCTCACGGCTCACGGGGATTGATCGCGGAACGATTACCCGGCTTTATCAAGAGACCGCGCTACGCGTCGAGTTGGATACTTTGGATCAACTCTGTCGTGTTCTGGACTGCGGAGTCGGTGACGTCCTTGAGTACATTCCAGAGTCTGGTAACGGGCAACCTGGGTGAGGATGGAGGGACTATGCAGACTCGATCGAGTGCCCGTTCGGTTGCTGCGTTGTAGCCAGGCATCGCAGAAACCCGCCTCGCCGACGAGGATCGTTTGCATGATTTACGGGATGGTGTGTCATGGCTGAAGTCACCGAGGGGGCGAGAAGCTGCCCCTTGGTTGGGCTGAATGCCCGCGCGACCCTGACGACCCGGAGAAGTGTCTGCCTTTAAGGAGTCGGTTGGTCGTCTTGATTGATCAACGTCGCTGGGGTGGTCAGATCGCCGGAGGCTGCATCATGATTTGAGTACGGGGCTGTTCACGGCCGGGTCCGAACGCTTCGCATCACACTCGTTCGCAAGCGCTCGTGGATTTCCAGGTTGGCTCACCCATCCGTCGTGCCCCACCAACGTCTCAATGGCATGCGATCAGCTGCCAGCCGATCACTGGCATGACCCCATCTGGAATCCTCCCTTGCCAGCGCGATCCTCGACCACCTCGCCCACATTGCCAACCGGACCACCCTCAAAGGCGAGTCGATGCGCAGAGGCGGAATTCTGACGCTGCCGATCACCAAGCGAACCCATTCGCCATAGGGTGCCCGCGTCGCTTTGTTGCGACTGACCGGTCGCATGACCGCGCACCGGGTGACTGAATGCCGGTGGAATGTGCAGCTGTGGAGCTGGCGACCGCGTGCTGGTCGAGTCAGTGAGCCGAATGGCTGTGGTACGCGCAGTTGTGGAGGTTGATGTCAGAGCGCTGCGGGTCTGTTTCAGACCCAAGGGGCGGCGAATCGCGGCAGACCGAAGGTCCACTTAAATCGAATGGTTCATCAAGGCACGAACTCGACGAAGCTCGCAGTGAACGAAACAGCCAACCGCCAACGCGTCCCCGAGCACGCGCGGATCGAGCGTCCAACAATCCGGTCTGCGTCTGCCAATCAGTCGTGCAAGATCATCGCGGCTCCGAGGATCGTGCGATTGGATATCTTGAAATGATCCTGACAGGCGAGCGAAATCGAGGCACGGAGGGCAGAGATCATTTTTGGCTGCCCCGGTTTGCCGCCTCGCCGGGCGCGGGCACGCGGCAGGCACATTTTGGGCACGGTGCCCAAATCGCCTTCGGTAGGTGGGTTAGGACGTGATGTGGGCAGAACTCAGATGACTCGCCATGGGTGCGCCGCAAGCGCTTGGCGGGGTTGGACAGGCATCTCTGTCGGCGGAATAATAAACCTAAATTTCAGTAGTTTGGCGCGCCCGACAGGATTCGAACCTGTGACCCCAGCCTTCGGAGGGCTGTACTCTATCCATCTGAGCTACGGGCGCTATGACTGGTTTTGACCCTTGGCCTTGTGCCCATCCAGAGCCATGATTTCTAGCTTCGGAGGGCTGTACTCTATCCATCTGAGCTACGGGCGCTTTGTCTGATTTTGACTCTTGGCCTTGTGCCTGTCTGCGGTGCTCGTCCGAGCGGCGCGCACCAGGCTTTCGGCAGGCGACCACTGGTGTGGGGGGGGAGTCGTCGCACATTCTTCATTGCTTAATCCGGATAATGATACTGCGATCTGTCGCAGGCGTCCACGGTGATCTTGGACGTGGGGGCGACCGAAACTGATGCGCGGCCGAATACATCGCACGTCGATCCCACGGCGGAGGCGGGCCAGGTGGAACGGTAGCCAGGCTGGGTCAGGGTTTCGCCGATGACCGGTGGCGCTCGCCGGTCTCAACGCTGGTCTCTACTCTGGCATCGGCCCTGACCTCAACGCTGGGAAACCGCTCCAACAGCACCTGTCGCAGGGCGGCCTTGGCACCGCGCTCGCCGTGCACCAGGATCACCTCGCGTGGCGGTGGCGTCATGGCGCCGATGAAATCAACCAAATTCTGCTGATCGGCATGCGCCGAATAGCCGCCGAGCGTATGTATCCGGGCGCGTATCTCATAACGCCGAGCGTCGAGCTCGACATACCCGCCGCGCGGGCCAAACCTCTGAATCGCCGCGCCCTGCGTGCCGGCCGCTTGATAGCCGACGAACAGCACATCGTGCCGCGGCTCACCGAGCATCGCCTTGAGATAGTTAACGATGCGCCCGCCCGCGCACATGCCGCTCGCGGCGATGACGATCGCCGGGCGGTGCGCGCTCGCCAGGTACTCCACCATACGCAGATGCGCGGCGTGATC
>JBGSKP010000289.1:0-2393 GCA_041741175.1 Thiocapsa sp.
GCGCCGGGGGCCGCGGTCGCCGAGCAGTTGCCGCTGGTCTCGCACACGATCGAGCTCGGCGACACGCAGCAATGGGATCAGATCATCGAAGCCATGGCGAAAGTCGTCGAAGGCGGAACGGCGCGGCGCATCCGCAGCACCGAGTACCGCATCGCGGGCAAGACGGGCACATCGCAGGTGTTCAGCTTGGGCCAGAACCAGTCCTACAATGCGGCGAAGATCCCGAAACACTTGCAGGATCATGCCTTATTCGTGGCGTTTGCGCCGGTCGAGGATCCGCGCATCGCGATCGCGGTCATCGTCGAGAACGGCGGCGGGGGCGGGGCTACCGCGGCGCCCGTGGCACGCCGGATCATGGATGCCTACCTGGGAGGCTCGGCGCTTGTGAGTGCGCTCGGGGACGATCATGGCGACTAGGTTGACCAGCTCTTTTTCAGACGATCGCTTGGATCGGGGCGGGCCGGGTCTGTGGCAGCGGGCGCACCTTGATGCACCGCTCCTGGTGGCTCTGGTGGCGCTGTGCGGTTTTGGTCTGATGGTGCTGTTCAGTGCGAGCGATCAGGATCCGAGCGCAGTCCAGCGCCAGTTGGTGCGACTCGGTGTTGCGGCGGCGATCATGATTGCCATCGCCCAGATCCCGCCGTCACGCCTGCGGACCTGGTCGCCGGTGATCTATGGATTCGGTGTGATGATGCTGATTGCCGTGTTGTTGGTCGGGGATGTCGGGAAAGGGGCGCAGCGCTGGCTGGACCTGGGTGTCGTGCGCTTTCAGCCCTCCGAGCTTCTGAAGCTTGCGGTGCCGATGATGTTGGCCTGGATGCTGAGCGGTCGGGCCCTGCCGCCCAAGCCGCTCTGGGTCGCGCTGGCGGCCGTCGCAACCCTGATCCCGGTGGTGCTGATCGCCAGACAGCCGGACCTGGGAACCTCGTTGCTGGTGGCCAGTGCCGGGGTGACGGTGCTCTTCATGGCGGGTCTGGGTTGGGGGATGATCTTCGCGCTCGCGGCCATCACGGCGGCGGTGACCCCGCTGGTCTGGATCGGGTTGCACGACTATCAGCGTCAGCGCGTGCTGACTTTTTTGAATCCGGAGACTGATCCGCTCGGGTCCGGATATCACATCATCCAGTCGAAGATCGCGATCGGTTCGGGCGGGATCGACGGCAAGGGCTGGTTGAACGGCACCCAGTCGCACCTGGAGTTTCTACCCGAGCGCCACACCGATTTCATTTTCGCGGTGATCGGCGAGGAATTTGGCTTTACCGGCATCCTGGCACTTCTGGCGATCTACCTCTTCATCATCCTGCGCGGCCTGATGATTGCCGCTCAGGCGCAGGATCGCTTTGGCCGAATTCTGGCCGGGGGGTTGACCCTTGTGTTCTTTGTCTATGTCTTCGTCAACACAGGGATGGTGACGGGCTTACTGCCCGTGGTCGGCGTGCCCCTGCCGCTGATCAGCTATGGCGGCACCTCGATGGTGACCCTGTTGGCTGGATTCGGCATGATCATGGCCGTGCATACACATCGGAACAGGTCGCGCACCTGATTCGGTGCCAGTAGATCGGCGCCATTGGATTAGTCCAGGCGGATCAGTCCAGGCGAGCGGCGCGGTATGCGGCCGCTTCGCCACGGCAGCAGACGCCGCCGTGAACCAACGAGGTGATCCCTATGCCCATGCCCCATCACTTTCTCGTCGCGGCCTGCCTTGCGTTCGCGGTCTTCAGCCTGCGCGCCGAGCCGGCGAGCTACCGCGAAGGGGCCGATGCCTTCGTGCGCGACATGGTTGATCGACAGGGATTTGATCCGCTTGCGCTGCAGCAGGTGATGGACGGCGCACGCTATCGTCAGGCGATCGTCGATGCCATGGATCGACCCTACGAGGCCAAACCATGGCCCGACTACCGGGCGCTTTTCGTCACGCCGGAGCGGATCGACGGGGGCGTCGCCTTCTGGCGCAAGCATGCCGACCTGCTCGCGCGCACCGAGGCGACCTATGGCGTCAGCCCGCCGATCATCGTCGCCATCATCGGGGTGGAAACCAACTATGGGGCCAATGTGGGTCAACATGCGGTGATCGATGCCCTGACGACGCTTGGGTTCGCCTATCCGCGACGGGCCGAGTTCTTTCGCAGCGAGTTGCAGGCGTTTCTCCTGCTCAGTCGTGAGGAGCAGATCGATCCGCTGCAGGCCGTCGGCTCCTATGCCGGCGCCATGGGTAAGCCGCAGTTCATCGCTTCGAGCTACCGCGCCTATGCGGTCGACTTCGACGGCGACGGCCGGCGCGATCTGTGGGACAGCACGGCGGATGTGATCGGCAGTGTCGCCAACTATTTCGCCAAACAGGGCTGGCGTGCGGGCGAGCCCGTCGCCTTGCCGATCACGCCGGGCAGCGCTGT
>JBGSKP010000290.1:0-2969 GCA_041741175.1 Thiocapsa sp.
GGCGTGGCGCTTTCCGGACGAGAACGGCGACCCGCTCGGCGTGCGCCCCGAGATGCCCACGCCCAACATCGCCTGCTGCGGGCTGAAGGTCGCGGCGCGTCCCCAGGACTGGGAGGCGTTGGTGCCGGATGCCGCGCCGCATGCGGCACATCTGCGCGAGGGGTTGCGACGGCTTCACGACAACTTCCGGCATGCATCACTGCTCGGCAGTCTGCTCGACCCGGGGCGAGAGCACGAAGGTGATCTGTTCGCGCCCGATTACGAACTGCTGAAGGGGCTAATGCGGCGGGCGCTGAGCACCGAGCAGCAATACAGCTTGTGGGATGACACCGCGCCCATCTGGGATTACGCCCTCAGTGCGCAGGGTTTGCTGGAGGCCGCCCAACTGCTGGAGACGCGCTACCATTTGGTCATCACCAACGTGCCCTATCTTGCGCGGGGTAAGCAGAGCGACGCGCTGAAAGCCTATTGCGAGCGGCATTATCCCGAGGCCAAGAACGACCTGGCCAATGTGTTCCTGGTGCGCTGTCTGGAACTCAGCAAGACCGAGGGTCGCGGCGTGGTCAGATCGTCATGCCCCAGAATTGGCTGTTCCTAACCAGCTACCGGAAGCAGCGCGAGAGCCTGCTCAAGCGGGTGAGTTGGAATCTGTTGGGGCGGTTAGGTCCGGGCGCTTTTGAGACCATCAGCGGCGAGGTCGTGCAGGCCATCTTGCTGACCCAGACCCATGCTCCGGCGGCAGAGGGATTTGAACTGTGTGCGGCGTGGATGCCAGTGCGCCGAAATCGGCGGCGGAGAAGGCAGTGCTGTTGCGCGAAGGCGAGTTGGTGGCGGTGAGCCAAAAGGGGCAGTTGAAGAATCCGGACGCGCGGATTGCCTTTGGAGAACATGAAAATCTACCGCTGCTGAGCCAATATGCAGACGGACTGGTAGGCCTTCAAACGAGCGATGACCCCATGTTCGTGACTGCATTTTGGGAGCATTCGCGCATTGACCGGGATGTATGGGAAATGATGCAGGGAACGCCAACTGAACTTCGTATCAATGCAGGCGCTTCCTGGCTTGTTCGTTGGGAAAAAGGCGAAGGCCTCCTGCTCTCTCTTGCCACGGCGTATCCGACCAAAGGCTTAAAAGCTGTTGGTAGGCACGGCGTTGCTATTCACAGAATGCAAATGCTGTTCCCATACCTGTATGCGAAGGAACGATTTCATCAGAATGTTGCGGTCATCCTTCCAAATGATGAAAAGCATATCCCCGCCATCTGGTGCTTCTGCTCGTCCTCTGAATATAACGAAGCCGTTCGCCGAATCGACCAAGCGCTGAAAGTCACCAACGCAACATTAGTTAAAGTCCCCTTCGACCTCCCCCACTGGCAAAAAATCGCCGCCGAACGCTACCCCAACGGCCTGCCCAAACCCTATTCCGACGATCCCACCCAGTGGCTCTTCCACGGCCACCCCCAGCCTGCAACCGACCCGCTGCAAGTCGCCGTCGCCCGTCTGCTCGGCTACCGCTGGCCCGCCGAGCACGATGCCGAGATGGAACTCTCCGACGAGGCCCGCGCCTGGACCACCCGCTGCGAAGCCCTGGCCGACCATGTCGACGACGACGGTATCGTTTGCCTGCCCTCGGTCCGCGGAGAGCCGCCCGCCGCCGACCGCCTGCTGGCCCTGCTGATCGCCGCCTGGGAGACCGTCGAGCCCGGCAGTTGGAAACCCAGCATCCTGGCCAAGCTGCTGGCCGACGCCGACTGCGCAGGCAAGGGTCTGGACGTCTGGCTGCGCGACAGCTTCTTCGAGCAGCACGCCAAGCGCTTCCATCACCGCCCCTTCGTCTGGCATGTGTGGGACGGCCTGAAGGACGGCTTCGGCGCCCTGGTCAACTATCACAAGCTCGACGCCCGCAACCTGGAGCGGCTCATCCATACCTATCTCGGCGACTGGATCCGCCAGCAGGAGGCCGGCGTACGCGAGGGTATCGACGGCGCACCGACGCGCCTCGCCGCCGCGCAGGATCTCAAGCGCCGTCTGGAGCTGATCCTGGAAGGCGAGGCCCCCTACGACATCTTCGTGCGCTGGAAACCCCTCGCCGAACAGCCCATCGGCTGGAACCCGGACCTGAACGACGGCGTGCGCCTCAACATCCGCCCCTTCATGACTGCCGAAGTCCTGCGCCACAACAAAAAGCCCAAGCTCAACATCAAATGGGACAAGGATCGCGGCAAGGATGTCGACAGCGCGCCCTGGTTCCAGGTGTTCAAGGGCGAGCGCATCAACGACCACCATCTGACGCTGGCCGAGAAGCAGGCGGCGCGGGGGACATCATGACGGAGCACAACCGGACACTCGCGCTTCTGACGCAGCACAAAGCGCATCTGTGCGAACGCTTCGGAGTCACCGAGCTGGCGTTGTTCGGATCCACCGCACGCGGGGACATGCGCATCGATAGCGACGTCGATATCCTCATCTCCTTCGATGGACCCGCGACCTCCAGACGCTACTTCGGCGTTCAGTTCTATCTGGAGGATCTGCTCGGACGTCCGGTCGATCTCGTCACCCGCAAGTCCCTGCGCCCGGAATTGGCGCCTTATGTCGAGAGGGAGGCGCTCCGTGTCTGAGTCCACCCGAATTCCTGAGCGCGTTGCGCGAGCTGCGCGCAACGCTTTCGCAGCCGGGTCATGAGCCATCAGCCGACTGATTCTGGATGTCCCGGATGAGACCCTGCTGTCGGCTCATGGTTTTGGTCCTTTCGCGCTCCATCCCGACACCTTGTTTCTGCCGCTCGCCGACGCGGGATGACGCATTGATGACAACAGACGCCCGTGGCAACCCGTCGCGGGCACGCAATCTCGCACGGACGCTCCGGCGAGAGGTCGACAGCCCATGTCCGAGACGCTGACCATCATCGATGCCTTGGCCGCCGCGCTTCGCAACGCCGCCAGGGTAAACGACGCCGTGCAGGCCAGGCCG
>JBGSKP010000291.1:0-4703 GCA_041741175.1 Thiocapsa sp.
CGGTTGGCTTCCTGCCGAGGCTGCTCGCGCGGCGGCGTCAGCGCCCGATGCTGCCGCCGACCACCTGACCGCCGCCGGGCGGACACCTAGACATTAGGGCCGATGATCGCAACCGACTCGACCACCGACGCCGTGCATCCCGGCGACATGCCCGATGGGGCAGCCGAGGACCTCTGGCCTTCCGCCCACTACCATCGCCAGGTCGAGACGCTGCGTACCGCCATCGGGGAGACGATCTACCTGGTGGAAGTGGTCGAAAGTCCGATTCAGCTCAGCGTTCATCTCAGCGGAACACCTTTCGTCTTGCTTGGGCTCATCGACTTCCCACGCCCGGATCCGGCGCGAGGACTGACCCCGCACCTGATCCTACTCGACGATGGGCGTGGTCTGAATCTGGGGCGCATCGCCCGCATCAGCCGCCGCCCCTTTCATCCCGCCCCTGACGATCTGCTCTATCTCGACCAGGCGACGAGCCAACACCTCCTCTTCAGCGAGCGCCGTCTGTCACGCGACTTTCTCGCCCGACACACGCAGTTGGCACTCGCGCATTGTCTCGGCTATCCGGTCGACGAGCCGACCCGTCGTTTAACGGGACCCGATACCGACGAGACCACGCAGGATGAGCCGTGATGGGCGTACCGCAGGACTATTACGCTTGGTACGCGAGCGAGCGAGGGGCCTGGATGGGCGCTCGGGAGCGCCGCCTGATGCTCGATCTTCTCGCCCTGCCGTCCGGCGCAATGGTCTTGGATGTCGGCTGCGGGACCGGCTATTTCAGCAGCGCGCTCGCCGACGCCGGAGTCGCCGTCACCGCACTGGATCCGGATGACGCGGCAATGGCGTTCGCTCTTCGCCGCGATCTACGTCTGAAACGGATTCAGGGTGTCGCCGAGACGCTGCCGTTCGCCGATGATGCTTTTGATGGCGCGGTGGCCATGACCAATCTCTGTTTCTGTGCGTAGCCGGACTCAGCGCTTCGCGAGTTCCGGCGGATCAGTCGACGGGTGATCGTCCTGGGTTTGCTCTATCGCCGAAGTCTGATCTATCTGGCAAAGTCCGGGCGTGGCGGTTACCGGGGCGCGCACTGGGATCGCCCGGCTGACTTACGAGTATGGGCATCCGCTCTGGAGCCGCTACCCGAGACCCTCATGCGCTCGGCGCTCCTGCCGCCTGCGCACGGCCCCGTTCCACGCTGGGCCGATACGCATTTGGTCGAACGACTTCCGCTCGGCGGCTTTCTCGGTGTCGCGCTGCGCCGGCCGGAAACCGCGATGCAGAATCGAGCGCGACAGGACCTGCCACCGCCGCCTCGCTCGAAACTCCCGCCAACCCTGCACGTCGCGGAGAGCGCCACGGGGCATGCGTGACCCCACAGAACGGGTGTCGGGGGTTCATTACCCTCACTCGTCCTCGAGCAGCGTCTGCACTTCGTCGGCGATCTCCTCCGCGTAGAGATCGCGGAAGAAGTGATCGGCGCCGTCGAGCACGATCAGGCTGACGCGCTCGCCGTCCGCAAGCGGCCGCACCGCCTCGACCAGTCCTTCGATGACATCGTCTTCGCTGCCGGCCACCACCAGAACCGGGGCCTCGATCTCGGGGGTCAGACTCGGGGTGTCCATACGGGGATCCGGCGCGTGATAGGAGAGAAAGGCCGCAGCGGTTGCCGAGGTCTCAGCGCAATAGATGAAGTCCACCGGTTCGAGCATCTCGGCGCCACGACCCTCCGAATCAAGCAGACGCGCCCGCTCGAGCTGGGGCTCCAGAGCCTTGCCGAAGCGCTTGTCGTAGTCCTGCACCGCGGCGGCCTCGCTCCAGGTCTGCGGGGCGATCAGGATCAAGGCGTCGAGCGGGGCGTCCGGGTGCTCCACTGCGAAGCGGGCCGACTGATTTCCGCCGCGCGAATGTCCCAACAGGGCCACCTCTTCCACGCCTTTGCTCTGCAGCCAGCCGAGCCAAGCGCCGATCTCGCCGACGGCATCGGTATGCAGGTGAGTATGGGGCACGGCGCAGTCGTACATACCGCTGCGGTTGTCCACACCCAGACTCAGGGTCATGGAAAGCGAGCTGATTCCGCGTTCCTGCAAGGCCGATTGCAGGGTCTGCATGATCTCCATGCCGCCGTGGGCCAGTGTGCCGTGGGTCATGAGCACCACCGGGCCCTGTTGCCAGTCGGCGCCGGTCGTCTCCAGGTTGGCGTTCAGGGTGAGGCCCTGGTCGGTCAGGGTAACTTCTTCGGCAGCGGCGCCGGCCGCAAATGTCATGGCGAGCAACCCAATGGCGAGAGCGGGTCCGGCGATTTGAAGGCGATGGTTCATGAGTCGGTCTCGGTGGGGATGATGAATCGGTTGGCTCGGGTCAGCCGAGCGCTTGGTGCAGATCGGCGATCAGGTCCTCGGCGTCCTCCAATCCGATGGAGAGTCCCAGCATGGCGTCGGAAATGCCACGCCGAGCGCGCTCCTCACGGGTGAGGCAATGATGAGTCGTGGTGCAGGGCTGGGTGACCAGACTCTCGACCTCGCCGAGACTGGGGGCGAGCGCGAACAGTGCGACGCGATCGTTAACCGCGGTGGCCGCCACGCCGGCCAATCCGCCCAGGATCTCGCCGCCGCTCGCACCGATGAAGGAACAGTTGAGCGTACTGGGCAGACGCAGGTCCGGATGGCCGTTGAGGACGACGCCCGCGCCGAAACGGGCCTCGACCCCGCTCCAGACGCGGTCTCGCAGCGCGGCGATCCGGGGCATATCGATCAGCTCGACATCGCCGATTCCGCGTGCATCCAGACAGGTGCCGCAGAGCAGGACATCCCCTGCTACCCGACGCCTGGAGGCTGCATCGTTTCCGCATTGCCGATCACGTTTCCGTAACAAAGCAATCCGTCCCCTTCCTGTGTGTGCGTTTCTACAAGGCGCTTCGCCCCCTTTTCTCCCTAGCTAAGTAGGGAGGCCGCAAGTCCGACGTGCCTGAGCTATATTTACTATCGGCGCAAGGTACTGCTTGATCGCTCTCCCGAAACGCCGCGCGGACAGCGTGTCGATTCCTAAGTCAGACGCCGCCGCGGTCGGCCTGCCGGCAGATCGGCGTTATCGCGCGGGCCGACGCACACGATCGGAAACGGTTGCTACCCAAGGGGAGGAAACCGTCAATGCAGTCCGGTATCTCGCTGTCCAGCAACCGCTTGCTTCGGGAGCCTCAGGACTTCTCGCTCGTTCTGGGCGGTCCGCTTTACCAGCTTCTTTGCCGCGCGCACCTCTCCGACGACGCGTTGGGTCTGGTGCGCCAACGCATCGTCGTGATTTCGCTCCTGGCGTGGCTGCCGCTCCTGGTGCTTGCCAGCGCGCAGGGACAGGCGCTCACCGGTGCGACCATCCCCTTCCTGCTGGATGTCGAGGTTCACGCCCGCTTCCTGTTGGCGATCCCGTTGTTGATCGCGGCGGAGCTGGTGGTGCACCAGCGCATGCGTCACGTCTTGAAGCAGTTCCTGGAGCGCCAATTGATCCCGGCAGACGACATGACACGCTTCGATGCCGCCATCGAGGCGGCACTTCGGCTGCGCAACTCGGTGCTCGCCGAGGTGTTGCTGATTGTCTTCGTGTACATCGTCGGGATTCTGGTCGTCTGGCGCCACTATTTGGCCATCGATACGGTCACCTGGTATGCGCAGCCCTGCGGCACGGGCTCGACACTCACGCTCGCCTGGCCAATAGCTTCGAGTTGGTAAAGACCATGCATATCGCCCCGGTGACCAAGGAGGCGATCGTCCAGCTGGCCGTCTCGACACTGTTGCCGATTCTGCCGCTGGCACTGACCTTGATGCCGCTCGAGGAGCTCCTCGCCACGTTGTTCGGTCTACTGTTCTGATGGCCTGTCCTATTTCCAAGAGCGAGTAACCATCCATGACGACGATCACCCCGCGTTGGGAATGGCGTTGGTTCGGTCAGCGCTTTGGTGCAGCGGATGCACGGCTTGCGGCGCTGGCGCCGGAGGGCGCGCAGGAGAGCGACGAGATCTATCTCCTGGCCGGCGCCGGCGATAGCGTGAAGGTCCGGGCCGAGCTGATTGACATCAAGGTGCTGCGCCAAGTCAACGCCGACGGTCTCGAGCAGTGGACACCGGCCATGAAAGCCGGGTTTCCGCTGCCGGCGACCGAAGCGGCCAAGGTGTTCGAATCCCTCCGGCTGCCGGTGCCTTCGTTATCCCGCACCAGCTATGGGCTCGACGAGTTCATAGCCGAGCTCGCCACGCCGGGCGGTGCGATTCGCACCGTGAAGGTTCATAAACGGCGCGTCCGCTACAAGATCGGCGGCTGCATGGCCGCCTGGCTGTGGCTCCCGATCGCCATTGCCCTTGCACCGATGCTCGCAGCGCAGGAGCCCGATACCCCGGCGGCGCCCGCCGAGGAGCCGGATGACCCCATCCTGAGTCAGGCCCTGACCCCCTGGCGCGGTGATCTCGACGGGATCCTCAAGCGGGGCATGCTCCGCGTCGCCATCCCCTACGGCCTGACCACTTACTTCATGGACGGGGCCGATCAGCGGGGCCTGACCTATGACAGCGTCATGGCCTTCGAGCCGTTTCTCAAGAAGCGACTCGGTCGTGAGGCGGGCCATCTTACCCTGGTGATCCTGCCCACCAACCGTTCCCGGCTGCTGCCGATGTTGACGGAAGGTCTTGCCGACCTGGCGGCGGGCACCATCACGGTCAC
>JBGSKP010000292.1:0-14833 GCA_041741175.1 Thiocapsa sp.
GGCGATGCAGTCGTGCGAGGGAATCCCGTTGGCGAACGGGGCGAACTTGCGCAGCCAGTCGAGCTTCTCCTTGCCGAACTCCTCCATCGCCTCCCAGCCCTCGGCGCCGCTGAGCACCGCACAGACCACCAACAGCAGAATTTCCGGCAACGGATAGAGCTTGTGACGATCAACGCGAAAGTCCGGAAGTGATGAAAAGTGTTCAAGAATGCTGGCAGACATGGGAAACTCCTGAAATCGTTTCCCAAAGTGTGCCCCAGATTACTGTTGCAAGTGAGGTTTATATGCGCTCGCCCTGGAAACCAGGTTGGATCTGCCCGGCTTCATCGAATGCCGGGAATTATCCGAGATCGGGGATGCGTTCGTTCGCGGTGCGATCGGCACCTTGCATCGGGGGGGAGGTGGAAGCCATCGTCCTGGCACGCGAGCAGGGCATCGATCTCGTTGCCATCGACGACAAAGCCGCCCGGAGCAGAGCCGGTCAGATGGGCCTGAGGCCCATCGGCACCCTTGGTTTGATCGTTTTGGCCCAACGCCTGAGCCACCTCGACGCATCGACCGCCATGACCAAGGTCGATGAGCTTGTGGACATCCACGGACTCTATCTCTCGAGCCACGTTCGCAGGCAAATCCGCAGCCAGCTCGGCGGATCATTCACGGGCACGGTCAAGCGCTTAACGCGACGTAAAAGATCAGGAGCTGTCGAGCGGTGAAGTAATTGAGCCTGGCCCGAGCCTGGCCCCTTTTCCTCTCCTTGACGCGCTGCATTGGCTGAGCGGTCATCGTCGGCTTGACGCCTGACCGAACTCGATTGCCTCGTCGCTTCAGCCCGCCAGGCACATCGGCAGGCTCGAAGTACTGCGGACAATGCCGGCTCTTGCGTCGGACGTGGTCCTGAGAACGGACCAGTAACGCGCCCCGCCCAGCCAGCGACCTTCGGAGCGAGTGCCGATCGCACTGTTTTGACCGACGAGCCTGGTCATGATCCTTACGCCGCAGGCAAGGTTTCGAGCAGGATCGGCGATGTCGGCCTCGTTGGTGAAGTCGCAGCCGTAGTTCCTGCGATCGGTGTAGGACAGTTGCAGCAGGCCGATGCTGAACTGTTGCAGCTCGCCTCCCTCCCAAAGCGCGGTTGTCGTCTGGAAGTCTGATTCCGGCCCCACCATGGCGAGCAGAAGGGCGCGCCAGAAGCTCGCGCGCCCCTCGGCGTCCTGCTGAACGTAATCCGGGCAGAAGGTGGCGATATCGACCGGAACGACCGATGTGAGCGGACTGCTCGCCGGGATCGCCGGTTTAAGAAAGGCAAGCACACGAGGCGGATCGAGCCTTTCGCCTTCAACCCCCTGCGCTGCGAGACATTGCGTCAGAAACGCCTTCGCCTCTCTTTGCGTGGTGTGACCATGGTTCCGCCAGGCATCCGTGCATGTCTGGCCGACGGCGGCCGCGACCGTCGTGGCGGTAGTTGAGATCACGCCCACATCGTTCGCCGGCAATAGACCGCCATTATCCCCTAGCTGGGACGGAGATTGCTGACAGGCCGTGAGGCCGATCAACATGATTCCGGCCGCCGCAGCAAGCCGCCTACTGCGGCTGGCGCGCGAGCGTTCGTCACCCGTCGTCATCATCCCCGTTTCGCCTTTTCTCGATCGGCCAACACTAGTCGATTACTGGGTGGCCTGGCTGAGGTCCCTGCCTTCGATCAGCACGCCCTCCAGAAGCAACGGTTGCTCGCCGATGCCGCCACCCCCGGTCAGCCGCCGGTCGATGACCAGATTGCAGATCGCCTGCGCAATCTGCGACGCGGCGACCAATCCGGGGTGGTTCCCGGCCAGGACCTGAAGGATCGAACTGGCTGCCGGCTCGAACTGGCAAGCCGCCACCGCTGCGGTCTGGGTGTCAGCAACCAGATTGTTCACATTTCCATTGGGGGGCGGGGGCGGCAGGCACCCAGCCAGTATAAGCACCAGCGCGGCCGCGGTCGGCGTTGATTTTAGCGTTCGGAGTTCCATCAGCATGCCGTCAAGCAGTTAGGTCTGGGAAATTTCCCGGCCCGAGATTGAAGAACCGCACTTTCAAGCCTTTCTGATCACCATAGATGCTTTTCCAGCGCGTCAGCGTGAAGTTCTGCTGAAACTCCCCCTGTGATGAACTGTTCGAAAAAATCAGCGTCTCGCCGTCATCCGTCAGTCCGACTATGCCCACATGGCCGATGTTCCGGGTGCCGTTTGCCCGGGTGACGGTTGGCGAAATGATAACGCAGCCCCGCTCGGGACGGTCGAGTTCCTTGTGCTTGGCGTCAAGAACCCTGTCCATGGCCGCCGTTGCAAGCCCGCCGCCGATCTGCTTGCCGAGGCTGTCCTTCGCCACCCGATTAACGGCCCAAGCACAGGCGAGCCGACCGTTACTCGTGCCCGGCGCATTCGGGTCGCGGGAGATCAGCCGTTCGTTCGCGTCGATGGTTCCGGCATAGCGCACCGCTTTGTTGTGAAACTGGCTGTTCAGCCGTTGCTGCGCGTCGGGGCCGCCACCGCTCAACGCGTCGTCTGCGCCCGGAACCTCCGGTCCCTCGGGTTCACCCCGATAAGCACGCAGGCGCTCCTGAAGCTTGGGTGACAGCACCCCGCCGCCAGCGAGCGGATCCTCGGCAGGCAGGTCCTCGACGATCTCGGCTTCTTGTCCGGGGGCATCGCGTACGATGACCATCTCACCGCTGAAATCGTCGAACTGATCGACGAAGTAATAGGTGGCGCCGTCGCGTTCGGCAGCTTCGAACAATTCGTACTGCATTGTCGGGTCGAGCTTCTCGATCACGCGGTCAGGTAGTTCGGCCATGGCTTTGCTCCGCTGTTGAATGTGTTTGGGCTAAAGAGTGTTCGACGTTAACGCATGTGGTTCGGCCCGCCTACAGGACCTGCCTTGGGTTGCAGCCGCCGTAGAAGCTCGCTGCGGAACTCCGGCCAGCTCAGCGTTTGCAGCAGCGCCTGTTTGCGAGGTGTTCCGTCGATATATGGGATGAAATGCGGTGGATCGCAGTGAAGCCAGACGGCGGACATGCGGGCACTCGGTGCCTCAATGATGCGGAACTCGCAATCTCCGGGCAACTCCGCGGCGAAGGCTTCGGCCTGATGGGCGGCCTCCAACAGTGTTCTGGCATTTCGGTTCCGCGAAATGCTGGCAAAGCGCGTGACTCCGTCTTCCAGAAACACGTCCGCATAGGAAACATCTTCGGTTCCACGTTCGAGCAGATACCGCCAGCCAATCTGTTCCGCCTCGTTCGGCGCATCGCTTTCGGCCGAACCGGTGCCGAAGTTCAGCCGGTAAACGGGAATGGGCTGCGACAGATCTACAGCGCCGCCGCCCACAAGAGGATCCTCCGGAGGAAAGATGGCCAAGTCCCAAACCGCCCGGCCCACCACCATTCCCCCATCCGTGGGCGCATCGGTCCGCTTGGTTATCGCCATGACTACCCCCCAAACAATATAGCCAATTCGTCGCTTTCAGCCAAAAGCCCCGTATCGGTCGCGGCCACCCTAATAGCGCTGGCCATGACGGTATCGACCGAGTGAGAACTTGCCGTCGAAGCCACGAGCAGATCGCCCGGTGTTCCCGGGGCTCGGACAATCCCGACCGGCGGCGCATCGACCATCACGGGCGCGGTGATGTAGGCTACATTCCAGACTCCCGCACCTTCGTATCGCGAGGCAAAGCTGGAAAAGGCGATTTCCGTTTCGCTGTAGAGCGGATCGGAGATGATGAGGTATCGCTCGCCCCCGGCCAATTTCCAGCCGATGATCATCTGGAAATGACCGCCGTCACCGAACAACCCGACTCGGGAACAGACAACCCGTCCGTTGTCGATTTCCGATTGGATCTCTTCAAACGATAAGGTCGGTTCGGACCCGAGATTGAACGAGACGAGATTGCCGGTGATCTGGAGCACCTTGTCGAGCCGCTCGGGCCGGTCGCAGAACTCCATGTCCGCACAGCAACGCCCTGTCTGCAGCTGACGGTTGGCCAGTTCGCATTGCTCCCACTTGGCCTGCGGATCGTAGAATCCGGCAAGGCTGGCCGCGACCGCGGCCCAGCACCAGAATTCCCCTTGCTGCTCCTCGCAGGAGAGATCGAGCCTGCGGCCCGGCGGTTCGGCTCTACTGGGGGACAAGTTGCCGTCCCGCATCGACTCCCCTCCCATCGGCATATCGCCACGGCGGAACGGAGGCGTTTCCATTAGCATATGGTCGTGGACGATCGGTGGCGGCTCCCGAAGTTGCCAAGACTCGATCTTTTCGCCGGACCGCAAGAAATCAGGCATTGGCATGGGTTGGCTCCGCAAGCTAACCTAAATTAAAACCTGTGGATTGCCCGATCATCTGGGTGAAGATCGGCGCCGCAATAGGGTTGGTTTCTGCGCTCTGGGTGGGGCTAGTCGCAGGGGGCTTCGAAAGTTCGCCCGGATTGATCGTCACGTCTGGTGTACAGGCATGAGCCTGCAGTCGAGCCCTGCCCGATTAGGAAGGCTCCGTCTGTCGAATTGCCTTCCGAAATGGACGTCTGTGTCTGGCCTTGCTGTATGGAGTCCGCATTACAGCCGGCCAAAAGACCAGATATCAAAGCGGCATGAAGAACCGTCATAGTTGCATGGCTGGGCATGAATCACCTATGCAATAATCAACTAAAGTGTACCGACGGATAGGAAATCCAAGCCAACCTGAGCGTCCAGGTTGGCCCCAGGCAGGAGGCTAGCGGGGGTGGAATGCGCTGTCAACTCCCAACTGCGCGAAAAAAAGGCCGGGGTCAAAAAAGGCCGGGGTCAGGCAGGGCGAGCGCATATAAATCCTCAACCGAAGACGACCTTGGCGCGGTAGTCGTTATTCCAAGCGGCCTTGCGGCGCTTCTGGGCGAAGCGCAGCTTGGAGGGCTCTTGTTCGAACAGGTTCATTCATAGATGGCGGATCGAGGTCAGGATCGCCGGCGCGTTGCCTTTGCGGATGCGGCTGGCGTCTTCGTCGAAGACGACATCCAGGCGCCAGAAAAGGCCGGGGCCAGGTCTCCCATTGAACATCCTGCGGGCTTGGTCTATGGTGTGCCGTAGGCTTTCGCGACCACGAGGAAAACGATGGCGAGGCCCCTCCGTCTGGAATTTGCCGGCGCGCTCTATCACGTGACGGCGCTCGGTAACGAGCGGCGCAGCATCTTTATCGGCTACGCCGATGGCGACCGGGCGGCGTTTCTCGGCATCCTGGAACAGACCTGCGAGAGATTCAACTGGATCTGTCACGCCTATTGCCTGATGACGAACCACTACCATCTGCTGTTGGAAACGCCGGATGCCAATCTCTCCAAGGGTATGCGCCAGCTCAACGGCGTCTACACCCAGTATGTCAACCGCGCCCACGGGCGCGTCGGGCACCTGTTCCAGGGCCGTTTTAAGGCCATCCTGGTCGAGCGTGAGCGTGACCTGCTTGAGCTGGCCCGCTATGTGGTGCTGAATCCCGTCCGCGCCGGAATGGTGGGAGCGCCGGGCGACTGGCCGTGGAGCAGTTACCGTGCGACGGTCGGAGAGGAAATCCCCGTGCCGGCATTCCTGGAGACGGACTGGGTGTTGCGGGCGTTCGCCGAGGGCAGGGGCGAAGCGGTGGCCGGCTACCGGCGATTCGTCGTCGAAGGCATCGGCGCCGCCGGTCCCTGGTCGGGGCTGAAGGGCCAGATCTAATGGGGTCCGAGCAATTAGTCGAGCGCATGCAGGCGCTGATCGACCCGAAGCGCCCGCTGCGCGAGATCCCGAAACGCCAGCGCCGTGCCTTGGCCAAGCCGTTGGCTGACTATGGTTCGAGCTTTTCCGACCGCGATTGCGCGATTGTCGAGGCGTTCCGAAGCGGCGGCTACAGCATGCAGGCTATCGCCGAGCATTTCGACGTCAGCCGCATGACGGTCAGTCGGGCCGTGAGACGTCACGAGGGTGTCCTCTGAGACCTCGCTCGGCCACTCTGACCCGATCGGCGGTTGCGTTACATGGGTGACCTGACCCCGCCACCCCGAGATCTGCAGGTCGGCTTCGAGCCACAAATAGATGATCCGAAGTCCGCCGCGCTTGCCTTTGCCGCACCGCGGATTCCATACATTTCGGGGGGAACCTCAAACGGCAAAAGAGGTTTAGGTATCCTATACTGGGATGACAACCGACTGTTTGCTAGCGGAAAAGTGGAGGAGTTGTGTGACTTGCGTCTGTTGCGCGCCAACCACTTGCATCACTCCACAGCACGGGTGTGCGCGAACGACCTGTGGGCATTTGCCCTTCATCCGTGTGTGGACTCCCTGACCATGAGCCAAGGTAACGTAGCAATAGAAGGCATCGGCAGCGTCATCAGTGCGGCGATCGATGTTCTGACCGAAGCGAATCCCGATGACCCGGAGACCCTGGAACGCGCCCACTCCGTGCGCTACGCACTGGTTAAGTTCGTCAACCTCGCCGTGAGCGTAAGCAGTGACGGGACACAGATGAACATGGACGGCGATGGCGCCTCGATGGGCTCCGCCGAAGACATCGAGGTCGCCGGCAACCAACTTCTGCGCGCCACTACGGGATTGGTCGCGGACCTGGAGACCGCCGGTTTTCTCGAAGAGCTGAAACAGCTGCACCATGCGGTCGCCGGCCTGGCGGTATCGATTGCCCGCTTCGGCGCCAAGCTCGAAAGCCTGGAGCCCGTGGTGAATGCCTTCGCCGCGCTGGCCGGCGAGACCCAGGAGCCCGAGCGGCTGGCAACGCTCGGCTACTTGATGGACGAGGTGTTAAACGCCTCCCCCCCGGGCGTGGAGTCCGGCATCGAGTCCGCCGAATCCTCGCGCCTGATGCACATTGAGTTGAACAGTGTCGCCATCCGCAGTCACGACACCGAGCTAATGGAGTGCGCCTTCGACCGAATGGCGGAACACATGCCGGCAGACCTGCCGGCCTTCTTACGCGAGGCCGTTGTCGAGATGGAGCAGGCTGACCACCCCGAAGAGGTTAAGGCGGTGATCCGGGCCTACCACGAACGACATATTCCACGAACCATCCGCTGACCGAAGAGCATGGCGCACTCGCGGATGACCTTCTGCTCGGCCCGGGAAGTAGACATGATGCCGGTCGACGCCGTCGTGCTGGACATCGAGGGAGCGCCTGCCGAACTACGTCCGCCAGCACCGCAACGAGCCCGACGTGGCGACGATCATAGACGAGGCGCGGAGGCGGGCGGCGTGTGGAGCGACGAGGCGGTGGTGGTGCGCATGTGCCATTGCACAAGAACCGGGGACACGGTTTCTCGCTATCATCGTCCGATCCTTTCATTCGGGACAACAGCCGTTCAGTATACCGCGACACGCCCGCATTGTCGCCGCCGGCTTCCCATGCACGTCATTCTGCGGGGCATCGATCGAACCCCGATTTTCTTCGCCGAGGGTGATTATCGGGCGTTCTTGGGTACCCTGGCAGCGCTCGCGGAAAGCGAGTCGGTTCACATCCACGCCTACGTCCTGATGACCAACGACGTGCATCTGCTGATGACTCCGGCAACCGATCTTGGACCCGCTCGGCTGATGAAGGGGCTTGGCCAACGCTACGTGCAGCACATCAACCGCACCTACCGTCGAACCGGGACGCTCTTCGAGGGACGCTTCCGCTCGGCGGTCATCGAGACCGACGGCTACCTGCTTGCCTGCCAGCGCTACATCGAGCTGAATCCGGTGCGCGCACGCATGGTTCGGACTCCGGAGGATTGATTACCCGTAGTCGAGCTATCGCTGCAACGGGCTGGGAGTTGCAGATCCCGTGATCGCTCCGCACCCGCTGTATCTGGACCTTGCCGACGCAGGCGATGCCTGACGCTCCCGGTACCGAGGACTCTTCGCGGACGCGATCCCGCAAGACATGCTGACAGCCCTTCGCGACACGACCAACGGTGGCTTCGTCTTGGGCAATCGACGCTTTCAGAAACAGATTGCGACGATGGTTGGTCGGCGCACGTGGCCCGGCACGTCAGGCCGTCCGAGGAAAGAGCCAGCCGACACCGATCAGCTCGATCTGGCGATATAGCCTGGTCCGTCCCCGGTTTCCCGGTTTCCGCTTTGCTCACTCAGCGTGAGGTCGTCGATCTGCTTCTTGCCCGGTTATCGACTACTATCGGAAGGGGCCTACGGACGTGAACTCGCACAAGTCGCCGTTCGCTTTCGATTATCGCGTACCTGGGCTTCCTGCTGGACAGGTAAAGGACCGCCCGAGCAAAAAATTTACCGCAACAGAACGGTAGCGAATCGACAAAACCACCCAAAGGAGCGTGTCAATGAAAGTTGCCTACGTCTTCCGCACCGATATGGCGTCAACCTTCCAACTCGCCACCATGATCCTTCCGCAGCTGGAGGGCGGTTATCACGGGGCCACCGTAGTCGGCATGTTCTTCTTCGACGACAACCTCTACGTTCTCCGCAAGGGTGATCCCGTCGGCGAGCGTCTTGCGAATGTCGCCGAGGAGCAGAACATTCTCCTCATGATGTGTGACCAGTGCGCCATGCGGCGCGGGTTCGCCGAAGGCGCGTTCGAGCAGTGCGGCAAGGGCGAGGTGATCGCAACGGGCACGGTCGACGGCGTCGTGGCAGGGTGCTTCCCGCAGCTCTACGAGGCACTCGGGGCGAACCCGCCCGACCAGGTCATCACGCTTTAGCCGCCCCCATGCGGCAAAACGGAAAGCCCCCCAGCCAACAAGGCGCGGGGTGATGCCGGCTCGGGGAAGGTTAAATCTCCCGGTCGGTATCGTAAGGGGGCCCGAGGCGGCGCCCGTTGGCCCTTTCCCGGTCGGGCCGGATCCTCGGTACCCGGCCTTTGATGAAGAAGGAGGCAATCATGTCCGATGTCATCTCTCGGGCGGTTCAGCGCCTGAGTAGTCAACTACCTCTTAAGGATCGCCAGGATCGGCTGAGCGAGCCCCTCAAGGCACTCCACCGTGAAGTGCTCAACTCGCTCGTGACGCGTGGAAGACCACCAACGCGTTCGGAATGCGCTGCGCTGGTCGGAGAGGCGGAGGTCGACTCGGCCATCGCTAAGCTAGGGACCGAAGACCTCGTCGTGCTCTCCCAGGATCGGCGGGAGATCGTCGGCGCCTATCCAGTGACGGCTGAGACCACGCCGCATGAGATCCATGTCAACGGGCAGAGCATCTACGCCATGTGCGCACTCGATGCCCTCTCGGTCGGCCCGATGTACGAGGTTCCCGTAGAGATCTGTTCCCGCTGTCGGGTCAGCGCGGAACCGGTGTGCATCAAGCAAGATGGGATGCGCATCCTGGAGGCAACGCCATCGACGGTCCGGGTGGGCGTGCGCTGGGCAATGCCTTCGGGCGACCATGCCGCTCACAGTATGTGCATGGAGATGGTCTTCCTTAAGGACGATGCCGCGGCGGCAGCTTGGCACGAGGGTGATCACGTCAATCACAGCCTATTCACTCTAGAGGAAGCGACACAGTTCGGAGCCCGCTTCTTCCGGCCGCTGCTCGCGTGACCCGATGCCGACCGACTCGCGGATGCATCGGCGCAGCGCACTCTTGGTTTCCCTCGGTCTACTGATTCTCTTTGGCGGCGCGTGGGCGCAACAACCTGCACCGGAACCCGGCGGGACAAACGCGCCGATCGATGCCGCCCTGCCTCCGATCGAGCGCGGCAAGGCGCTCGTCGGCCTTTCGGCAGCACTGGTGGAACAGGCCGGATCGAGTCAGGTTCATGCAAGCGCTTTTCGGATCGACGTGGCTTACTACCGCGAGACTCTCCGAGACCTCGTCAAGGACAACGACCTGCACCCCGAGGAGGAGCGTATGGCGAAGCCGTTGCTGATGGACCTGGTGCGCATGATTGCGCTACTGCAATCAGCGGCACAGTGTCAGACCGGCCGCTACATCGTTTGCCCACCGGACCTGATGAGCCAACTGCATCGCCAACAAGCCGTGCTACAGGGCTCAGTTGCACCGCTCGGCACCGGGCAATAGGCCATGGAGGAGCTTCTTGTCCGCTACGCCCTCACCCTTTGGGCCATTACCGTGGAATCGGCCCCTTGGGTGGTGGTGAGTCTCGTGCTTGGGGGGCTGATTCACGAGTTCCTCCCCACGTCCGGTCTCCAGCGACTGGTGAACCGGCGTGGCTTGACCGGCATGGGCGGGGCGGTCACGCTCGGCGCCCTGTTGCCCATCTGCAGCTGCGGCGTCGTGCCGCTCGCCATCAGCCTGTACCGCTCGGGGGTACGCATCGGCCCAGTGATGGCCTTCACTGCGGCCACCCCGATCATCAACCCGGCTGCAGTGGTGCTCGCCATCGGCCTGCTGGGCCCTGAGCTTGCCGGCGCCTACATTCTGCTCGGATTGACACTGCCGTTCCTGCTCGGCCTGGCGGCGGAGCGCTGGGGCAATGCGCCCCCCGTATTGCCGAACGTGCGGAGTGCTACCGAGGCCCCTGCCTCGGCGACTGCGGGACGAGGACAGCGGCTCATTCGAGGACTGCGCTGGGGGCTCCTGGAACTGGGTCCCATGGTGGGCTTCTATCTTGCCATCGGCATCCTGCTTGCGGCGGCGGTCATGGTCGCCGTCCCGGAGGTTTGGCTGGAAAAGTACCTCGGCGGCGATGCCCTCGTGAGCCTGCTGGTGGTCGGAGTGCTGGGTGCGGTGATGTATGTCTGCGCGGTCGCGCACATCCCCTTGGTTGCCGCCCTGCTCGCTGCCGGCGCCGCCCCTGGCGCCGCGGTGGTTTTTCTGCTGACCGGCACGGCGACCAACCTTCCGGAGCTGATCGCGTTGTACAAGACGATCGGCCGCCGGGTGGTCCTGCTCTACGTGGGCATGCTGGTCCTGCTGTCCTTTCTCGCGGGCCTGGCGATCAACGCCTGGTTGTTGCCGGGCTTCGAGCCCGTGTTCGATCCCCTGCGCGGACTGGATGCCCTTGAGCGCAGCGCCCATTTCAGCCCGACCGGCACAACAGGCTGGCTACCGCTCGCCGCTGCCGTCACGATGGTTCTGCTGGCGCTCGTGGGAGTCTGGCAGCGCGTTCGCCCGCGCGTCGCCCCTGCCGCTCCCGAGCTCGATTCCGGCTGCCCCTGCTGCCAGAACGACAAGATCGCGCCTTGATTCGAGCGTCAGCGACGCGCTCAAGAAGTTCTCCCAGGGCGGCTGCATGTCGCGGTAGCTTCTCCAGGTTTGGGCTCCGAGTGGATGCGCCGTCATTGCGCCTTGAACGAGCCGTCGCAGGGCGGACGCCTCCGTCTGCGCCGCCTGCCGGCGCTGCCAAGCGAGCATCCCGTCCAGGCGTTCGACGAGGGCGGAAGGCTGTTCGTCCGCAAGGGATATCCAGGCTTGATTACGCATGGCGACGATCCACCCCTCGTAACGGTGGTTCGAGAGCGTCAGATCGAGATGCACCCGCTCGAGCTGCTCACGCTCGATTTGCTGCAGGGTGGCCGACCGACTGGCAACGACACACTCCTTGTGGAGTTCCCCCAGGGAATCGGGCCTTGCCCGCCGACTCCAGACATCGAGCGCTCGCAGTTCGATCTCCGCGATCGGGTCATCGCGCAGGAGGAGGAACTCCCGTCCCTGGAGGGCACGCTGCTCCGTGTAGGCGAGGTTGCCCGACATCACCTGCATGCCTTCGTCCCAGAAGGCCAGGATCGTCCACCCCTTCTCCAGAGCGGCCTTTCGAAGGCGCTCGCCCAGCGCGCCGTCCAATGCGCGATGGACGGCCTCAAGATCGGGATAGAAAAACGGCAGCTGCGCGACCGAAAGCTCCGGAACCTCCCGCGCGAGGTCGTGCAGTGAGAGGACATGGAGCCGCGGGTCCGCGGGATCCGCTTGGTCGTTTGAAGGCGCCACCACGAGCGCGAGGCCCGGTGTGGCATTGACCTCGGCCAGATGCCGGGCGGAAAGGTGGACGATATGGCGCTCGTCCGGCGCGGCGACTTCAACCTGGATCTGCCGGGCGCTCGCGCCCGGCAACCAGAACAGGAGTGAAATCAGGACGAGGCCGAGACGCCTCCCTAGGCGCACCACCCGATTAACGGGTGATCACGCCTCGCGGTGTGACGTTATCCGCCAGCATCACGTTCTGCGCCACCTCCTGGGTCTTCGTGTCGATCACCGCCACGGAACTCGCACTAGAGCAGTTTACGAAGAAGTGCTGACCGTCACGGGAGAAATCCCCCGCGTGCGGTCGACAGCCCGTCGGCATGCTGATTTGCTTGGTGATGGTCAGCGATCTCAAGTCGAGCACGCTCACCACACCGGGAATACTCGGTGAGCCGTTGGCGATGAGGAAGGCGTACTTGCCATCCGGCGTGAACTCGCTGGTTTGGGGAGCAACACCCACCCCGTCCGCCTGGGTCAGGCGCTTGATTTCATGCATGTTGTAGGGATCAGTCACGTCGATGATCGCGTAGGTGCCCTCCAGATTCTCCACCAGCGCAATCTTGCCGTTGGTGGTGAGCATGAAGGGACGCACCCGCGGATTGGTCGCCGCCGGGAAGGCGGGCTCCAGCACCAGTTGGTCGACGACCTGTCGCTTGCGGATGTCCACCGCCGTGACGGTCTCCCCACCCAGATCCGGCTCGAACAGGAACTTGCCGTTGGGGGTGATACTCATGTCGCAGGGTCGCATTGCCCCGAGCGTGGCAGTGGGCGTGCTGACCAGAGGGGAGTGGGGCACATCGATGCGCGTGAGGATCTGGCCGAACGTCGGGCTGTTCGGATCGGCGTCGATCTCCTGGATCTCGTCGACCTCGCGAGCGGCATTCCAGACGGTCTTCCCGTTTGGCGTGGTGCCGACGAAGTTGGACCCGCCATCCGGACGTCCAGGAGTGATGTAGGTGTCAACGTTGATCGTGCGTGCTGGGTCATCGACCATGGCCTGCAGCGGGTCCTCCCGACGGAATTCGAAGCCTTGCACCGTGCCATTGGTCTGGCCGGTCCACCACCAGCGGGTGCTACCGATGTACTGGTTGCCTGGCCAGTCAGCGCCGACCAATCCCGCGTAGACCTTTTCCGTCTCAAAGTAGGGTTCGACTCTGTTGCGCGGGTCGCGATTGAGCAGCGAGATGCTGCCGTTGGAGTTGGTGATGAGGACGAGATCTTTGCCATCCCCCCTGGCTGCTGCATCGCCCCAGGCCGTAGAGAGACCACTGAGGCCGAAAAGCGCAGTCAGAGCGAGTACAAGGCTAGGCTGGGCGAACCGGTACATAGGAACCACCTCACGAAGATGAAAACCCTTGTAAACAGGCCAATACCGATAACTTCAGACGACCTGATCTCGTGCGGAAAAACCTACCGCAAAAGTCTGACAACAGTTCGATGCTAAACCCATTCCGGACAAGGGACAAGACTGACAGATGATAGACGGACACAGCCATGTTGGCTGCAGACGGCGGCTCGACGGGGTCGGTCGGGTCTTGACTTTCGACTTGACGACCGCTGGAGCCTGCGCGGTTTAGTTTGTTTTTATTGGAGCGGATTCTCATGTCCATTCTTTTCCCTTTCCCCCCTTTTCCCCATCGGGCCTTCCTCCGCCTTTGAGCCGATCGCGCCCGTGGGGCGCCGTGAAGTCCATTGCCGGCCCCTTCGGCACGATCCCGTTCGGGTTGATCTGCTTGTGGCTACCGTAGTAGTGCTGCTTGATGTGGTCCATGTTCACGGTCTGCGCGACGCCGGGCACCTGATAGAGCTCGCGCGTGTAGGCCCAGAGGCTCGGATAGTCCACCAGGCGCCGCTGATTGCATTTGAAGTGGCCGTGGTAGACGGGGTCAAAGCGCGCCAGGGTCGTGAACAGGCGCCAGTCCGCCTCCGTGATCCGGTCGCCGACCAGGTAGCGCTGCCGTGCGAGCCGGGCTTCGAGCGCATCGAGCGTCTCGAACAGCCGATCGAAGGCCGCCTCGTAGGCGCTCTGCGTCGTTGCGAAGCCGGTTCGGTAGACGCCGTTGTTGACGTTCTCGTAGACCAGCGTGTTGACGGCGTCGATCTCCTCATGCAGGTCCGTCGGATAGAAGTCCAGGTCGGCGCGTCCCCAGGCGTCGAAGGCGCTGTTTAGCATGCGGATGATCTCCGACGACTCGTTGTTGACGATGACGTCACGTTGCGTGTCGTACAGCACCGGCACGGTGACGACGCCATCGAAGCCCGGCGCGCTGTGCTCATAGAGCTGGCGCAGCGTGTCGAAGCCGTGCACCTGATCCGGCGTGGCGCCGGGATAATCGCCGAATACCCAGCTCTCCGGCGGCATCAGCGGATGCACGACCGATACCGAGATCGCATCCTCCAGGCCCTTCAGCGCGCGGAAGATCAGCGTGCGATGGGCCCACGGGCAAGCGTAGGACACATAAAGGTGATAGCGGCCGGGCTCGGCCTTGTAGCCGCCCTCGCCGGACGGACCCGGGCTGCCGTCCGGCGTAACCCAGTTCCGGAAGCCGGATTCCCAGCGGACGAATTCGCCGGTGTCTGCATCAGCATCAGTCATATCGTCTCCGAATGATGGGGACATTACGGGGCTAGTTCGCCGCAGGCGGTAAACATGTCACGCGCTGAGGGCTTGCAAGGATCAACTACGCGGCGACCACCAGCGCGACAGGCGTTGCGAGAAGGTACGATCGGGGACCCCTTCGTAGTGGGAGACGTCGTTGAAGAGCCTGAGACGTGCCCGAACCGGGCTGACGAAATCGAGGATATTCAATGCCGCCGGACTCTGGTCCAACCGATCGCGATAGCCGCGCGCGTCGAAGCCCAGCAGGCTACTGATCAGAAGCCGGTTCGTCCCTTTGTGACAGACGACCAGTACGGAGCCT
>JBGSKP010000293.1:0-16919 GCA_041741175.1 Thiocapsa sp.
GCAGCAACAGATCGATGAGCAGTCGGCGTTTGCCGATGCGCTGTCGCGTCAGGCTGAGCAGCAACGCCAGGCGGGAGACTATGCCGGTGCCGCGGCCTCGCTGGAGCGCTCGCTGCGCATCGCCCCGCGTGAGGCGTATCTGTGGAACCGGCTCGCCCGCGTTCGACTTGAACAGGGGCAATCCGGACAGGCAGGGAATCTTGCCGCACGCTCCAATGACCTCGCGGGCGATACGCCGACGATCAAACAGGACAACTGGCGGATCATCGCCGAGGCACGGCGTCGTTCCGGCGACACGGCGGGAGCAACCGAAGCGGAACGTCGCGCAAGCGGCAACTGATCGGGTCGCCATCGGCTCGCGCAGGTCATCGACAGCCAGGTCATGCCCGATCTCAGCGATATCTTCGGTCCGAGCGGTCGACTCGCCGAGCGGCTGCCCGGTTTCGCGCATCGTGCGCAGCAGCAGGCCATGGCGGAGCGCATCGCCGCGCTCATGGAAGACGGCGGCACCTTGATCTGCGAGGCGGGCACCGGCACCGGTAAGACCTTTGCCTATCTGGTTCCGGCCATCCTGTCCCGGCGCAAGGTGTTGATCTCCACCGGTACGCGCAATCTCCAGGATCAGCTCTATCACCGTGATCTGCCGCTGGTGCGGACGGCGCTCGGCGTGCCGGTGCGGGCCGCATTGCTCAAGGGGCGCGCCAACTATCTGTGTCGGCATCGTCTGAAGCTGGCGATCGAGGACATGGGGCATCTGGATCCCGAGTCGCGCATCGGTTTGAAGCAGGTTCAGGAGTGGTCCAAATCGACCACCCGCGGCGATATCGCCGAATTGGCGCTCCCGGAAGATGCCAAAGTCTGGCCGACGGTCACCTCGACCAGCGACAACTGTCTGGGCCAGGGCTGTCCCGAATGGCAGGGCTGCCATCTGGTGGCGGCGCGGCGCGAGGCCCAGGCCGCCGACCTGGTCGTGGTCAATCACCACCTCTTCTGTGCCGATCTGGCGCTCAAGGACGAGGGGTTCGGCGAGATCCTTCCCGGTGCCGACTGTTTTGTGCTCGACGAGGCGCATCAGTTGCCGGAAACGGCGACGAGCTTCTTCGGCATTCGCGTGAGCAGTCGCCAGCTGCTCGATCTAGTGCGCGATAGCGAGCTGGAGTATCGCCGCGAGGCCGGCGACCTGCCGGAGCTGGCGAAGCGTCTTTCGGCGTTGCGCCGCGCGGTGCAGGACCTGCGTCTGGGACTCGGCGAGATCGACCGGCGTGGGCCCTGGCGGGAGCTCGCTGGCGTCCCGGAGGTGCTCAAGGCGTTGGATACCCTGGTGCGCCGGCTGGCCGCGGTGATCGCAGGTCTGAAAGCGGTCGAGGGTCGCGGCAAGGGTCTGGATGCCTGTCTGGGGCGTGCTGAAGATCTCGGCGACAGCCTGGCCGTTCTGACCTCGGCCGAATCGGCTGAGGCCGTGCGCTGGTTCGAGACGCAGGGGCGCGGATTTCGTCTGCACGAGACGCCGCTGGAGGTTGCAGAGCCGTTTCGTGCCCAGATGGGGCGAGAGAAGACGTCCTGGGTCTTCACCTCGGCGACGCTGGCGGTGGGCGATCGATTTGATCATTTTGCCCATCAGCTGGGGATCGAAGACGCCCACACGGAGCGTTGGGACAGCCCGTTCGACTATGCCTCCCAGGCGCTCTGGTTCGTGCCCCGCGGCTTACCCCAGCCATCGGATCCGGGCTACAACGCCCATCTGCTCGAACTCGCCTGCGAGGTGCTCGGCCACAGTCGCGGACGCGCCTTCCTGCTCTTTACCAGCTACCGTGCCCTGCGTGAGACGGCCGAGGGGCTGGATGGGCGGATCCCTTACCCGATCCTGGTCCAGGGCTCGGCGCCGCGCGGCGAGCTGGTGGAGCGGTTCCGCGCCCTGGGCAACGCCGTTCTGTTGGGGACATCGAGTTTTTGGGAGGGTGTCGACGTGCGCGGCGAGGCACTGTCCTGCGTGCTGATCGATCGGTTGCCGTTCGCATCCCCCGGTGATCCGGTGCTCGCCGCGCGGATCGACGCGGTGCGGCGCAACGGCGGGAATCCCTTCAATGACTATCAGCTTCCTCAGGCAGTGATCGCACTTAAACAGGGCGCCGGACGCTTGATCCGCGACGGCGAGGATCGCGGCGTGCTGGTGGTTTGCGATCCGCGCCTGCTGGGTCGATCCTACGGGCATCGCTTTCTGGAAAGTCTCCCGGCGATGGCTCGGACCCGCGTGATGGAAGACGTCAAGGCATTCTTCGGTCATGCGTCCGAACGGGACGAGACCCCGGAAGGCACCCCGATCCTGCAGGACGCTGCCACCGTAGCGCCGATCTGACCTGCATTCGGTTGATCAGGCGCCGGGGTGGCGTCATCTCCCGTATATCGCCGGGACGCCGCGGTTTCGTCGGCGTCGGGAATGCTGACCACTGCGGTCGGTCGAATGCTCGGGACTCGCGGCAGGCCGAGCCGATGGCCGCGGGCATGATGACGGAAGCGATCAACCATGACCTCGAAACGAACCGATCTTGAATCAGCCGACCCAGCCGGGGATGTCAGTGCCTTTCTGCGCCAGGTCGCCGCAACACCGCGTGCCGGCCCCCGCGGTGCGCGTGGCCGGTTGATCTTCGCGATGGACGCGACGGCGAGCCGCGAGCCGACCTGGGATCGCGCGGCGCAGATTCAATCGGGCATGTTCATCGAGACGCGCGACCTGGGCGGGCTCGAGGTGCAACTGTGCTACTACCGCGGGTTTCGGGATTTTTCAGCCTCGCCCTGGTTGCAGGACTCCGATGCGCTGCTCAAGCGCATGAACCGTGTCTTCTGCGAAGCCGGCCTGACCCAAATCGGCCGGGTCCTGGAGCATAGCCTGGAGGAATCCAGGAAGGGCCAAGTCGATGCACTGGTGCTGGTTGGGGATTGCATGGAAGAGAGCCGCGACCGGCTGGCCGATCTGGCGGGACAGCTCGGACTCTTGGGCGTGCCGATCTTCGTGTTCCAGGAAGGGCGCGATCCGGCGACCGAGCGCAGTTTTCGCGAGATCGCACGCCTGTCCGGCGGGGCCTGGTGTCCGTTCGATTCAAGTAGCCCCAAGCTCTTGCGCGACCTGCTTGCGGCGGTGGCCGTTTATGCCGCCGGTGGCCGTCAGGCCCTCACACACTTCGGCGAGACCCGCGGCGGTGCCGTCCTGCAACTGACTCATCAAATGACTCGAAAAGGGACCTGAGGTCGGCATGGCGCGCGTGTTGATTCTGCTTGGAATACTGACTGCAATCCTGTGGTTTCTGCACTGGTTTCGGAAGACCCCGCCACACCGTGTCAGCCAGGTGCTGCGCAAGGCCGCACTCTGGGGTCTGATCGGCGTGCTGGTGCTCGCGGTGGCGACCGGGCGGTTGAGCCCACTCTTTGCCGCGATCGGCGCGGCGATTCCGGTGTTGATGCGGGCGGCCTACCTGGTGCGGCTGTTCCCCGCCATTCAACAGCTGTTGCGTGGGCTTGGCTTGGGCGGCTTGACCGGGGCCGGCGCGGCAGCCGCGGGCGGTCAGGCTTCAAGTATCCGAACCCGCTTTCTTGAGATGCGTCTCGACCATGCGACAGGCGTGATGGACGGACAAGTTCTCGAGGGTCCGTTTCAGGGCCGCCAGCTCTCTGATCTCGCGCTCGATGAGCTGATGCGCATGCTGGAGTTATATCGCGACGCCGATGCCCAGTCGGCCGCGGTGCTCGAAGCCTATCTCGACCGCGAGCGCGAAGCCGACTGGCGCGAGAGCGATCAAGGCAGCGGTTCGGCCGGTCGCGCCGCTGTACCCAGCGAGCGTCTGACCAAAGCCGAGGCATTGTCGATCCTCGGGCTTGAGCCGGGCGCCGACGCGCAGTCGATCCGCGAGGCGCATCGGCGTCTGATGCAGCGCCTTCACCCCGACCGCGGCGGCTCGGATTATCTGGCCGCGAAGATCAACGCCGCCAAGCGGCTCTTATTGGGCGATTAAACCGCGCTCGGTTTTGGTCTGCGGGCTTTGGTGATTCGCTCGCCGTCGTGCCGGACAACAGCGTCGGGGCGGCGCGGTTTAGGTTTTTTTCCGGCATGCGTCAGTCATGTGCGTTTTGGCTTTAAGCGCTTGGGTGCCGGCGGATCTGCGCTCGGTCAGGACATAGGACAGGCCTGCGACGAGCAGGGCGAATCCGAGGGCAAGTGCAACGCGGCAGGACGTGCCGTCGCATGCGCTCGGAACCAGCCGGCCGGTGGCGACGAGTCGCAGTAGGGGCTCGTGCCACAGAAAGAGGCTGTAGCTGATCACGCCGATCGGGAACAGGATCGGGCCGGCGAAGAGCCGGTCGATCAACGGGGTCCGCAGCGTGGCGCCGAGGACCAACAGGGTGCAGCCGATAAGGAAGATCGGCATGCCAAGGGTTCTCCACCCGATGCCGGTCAAAATCTCGGCGAATGAAAGCTGGATCAAGACCGGTATCGCGATCACCAGGAAGGCGAGTGCGGCGGCATCAATTAACCGCCGCCATTGCTGTGCCGGTCCGCCCGAACCAAGCCGCGTGTAGAGATTGGCCGCCGCCATGCCGAAGGCAAAGGCCATGATCTCGCCCGGTAACTGGCGCTCCAGAAAAAAATGCATCATCCCAGGCGGGAAGGGGCCGGCCTGACCTGAGATCGGGTCGAAAAAGACCAGGCGGGACGGTGAGATGTTTAGGTAGACCCATTCCATCAGCAGGCCGGGCGCGTATGTCTTCCAGAGCAGTGCGATCAACAGGGCGACCGGGAGCGCGATCAGGACCCGACTGCGGATGAACAGGGGGGCCAGCAGCGGGAGGAGCAGATAGAATTGGGCCTCGATACTGAGGCTCCAGAGCGCCATGTTGAGCCCGAGCGAGCTGGAGCTGCCCGGATGAAGAAAGTGCAGCAGGGGGATGTGCAGCCAGAGGTTGGTCTGTCCGATATCGGTGCTCAGGACGGCATAGCTGCCGCGCAGGATCGGCAGAATCACTCCGAACAAGAGGGCCAGATGTAGCCAGTAGGTCGGGAGGATGCGCCGAGCCCGGCGGGCGAAGAAGGTCGCGATCGACGGGTAAGCCGTGCCCGCCGTGGCGGCCGCCATCCAGGGACGGGCGAGCAGAAAGCCGCTCAGGACAAAGAAGACCTGCACGCCGAGCAGGCCCTTTTCGGACAGCGACACAACCCAACCCGCGGAGGCATCGAGCGGTGCGCCGACCAAGAGGGCGTTGGCGTGGAAGGCGAAGACCCAAAGGATGGCAAGACCGCGAATGCCGTCGAGCGCAGGCTGTCTGTCGGGTAGGATAGGATCCATGCGCTGGCCTCCTGTGATAAAGCGAGTCACTGCAGTCAGGCGCCCTGGTGGCGGCACACACCGCACAATTCGGGGATTGGGCCTGCGGCGGTCAGCCCCATCATTTCGTAAGATGCGTGTTCGGCTCCGCTCACAACCGTGCTCATGCGCACCCAGGACGCTATCAGCCATGGTAAAGACCCAAGCACAGACCTTTATCCGTCTCCCGCCGGCGCGGGTCTTCGCGTTCGTGGCGGACGATTTTCTGACGAATTATCCGCGCTGGTCCCCGGAGGTGCAGAGCCTTCAGGCCATGACCGAGGGTCCGATCCGGGTCGGCTGGATCGGCCGCCAGATCCGTGTCGACCAGGGACGACGTACAGACAGCCGGTTCCGTGTCGTCGCCTACGAACCGGAGCGCCGGGTCTGCTTCAAGGGAACGACCGATCCGTACGTGATCGAGTATCGGTTTACGCCCTTGGGCGAGCACACCCAGCTCACCTTCCTCTTCGAGCTGGCTCAGCTGAACCTGGCGCTGCGCCCATTCGAGAAGCTGATCCGCGTCGCGGCGCAGGACGGCGCCGAACGCGTGATCCGCAACCTCAAGGGCCTCATCGAGGCCGATCTGGTCGGCACGGCTTAACCCTCTCCGGTCCTCGCGTCATCACCGCGAAGGCGTCCGGAATGCTTTGACCTCAAGGCCCAACTCCGTATAATGCGCGATTCCCCATTATTTGGGGAACTCCTTGTCTCATCGTTTCGGGCGTTATGCCGATTCGAGAGGCTATCCATCCGAAAGGAGCTTCAATGCGACATTATGAAGTGGTGTTCCTGGTTCACCCGAGCCAGAGCGAGCAGGTAGCGAGCATGGTCGAGCGCTACCAGACCAGCCTGCAGAAGCGCGGCGGCACCGTCCACCGTCTTGAAGACTGGGGCCGCCGTCCGCTCGCCTATCCAATCAACAAGGTGCACAAGGCGCACTATGTTCTGATGAACGTTGAGTGTGACCAGGAAGCCATCGACGAACTCGAGAGCGCTTTTCGTTTCAACGACGCGGTTCTGCGTAACCTCATCATCCGCCGTGACGATGCCGTGACGGAGCCCTCGCCGTTGGTGAAGACCGGCGAAGAACGTGAGCGTTCCGATGTGTCCGAAGGTAGCGCTCGTCGCGACGATTCCGGTCGCGCCGCCACCGCTGAAGCCGACTCTGACTCCGACAGCGATTAAGACGAGAAGCGAGCCATGGAACCCAATAACTCACGTTTTTTCCGTCGTAAGCGCTACTGCCGCTTTACGGCCGAAGGCATTACCGAGATCGATTACAAGGATCTCAACCTGCTCAAGGCGTACGTCAGCGAGTCCGGCAAGATCGTTCCGAGCCGTATTACCGGTACATCGGCGAAGTATCAGCGTCAGCTGGCTCAAGCGGTGAAGCGCGCCCGTTTTCTGGCGTTGCTGCCCTATACCGACGGCCATTGAGCCGCCGGTGCCGTGATGATGCCAAACGCCGGGCATGAGAGGCAGCGAGCTGCCTCGTACCCGGCTATCTCGACTCTGAGCCCGACAGACGCGACATGAAGGCGATCGCAGCGTTCGTGATGCGCGGTCCGTCTCAGGCCGCGTTGATCGCAGCCGTCACGGCCCTACTGTCGATTCTGGTTCCGCCGCTGGGTCTGCTCAGCGTCGGGTCCGTCGGTCTGGTCACCTTACGTCATGGTGCCCGGTATGGGCTGATCGTCATGGCGATCGGAACCCTGGGCATGGGTGCGCTCGCATGGCTGGCGCTCGGGTCTCCGTTGCCGGCTGTCGGTGTCCTCGCGATGCTGTGGGTGCCGGCCATGGCCTTGGCGGTGCTGCTCCGATCAACCCGCTCTCTGAGTCTAACGCTCCAAACGGCGGGCGGCCTCGGCGTTCTTGTGATGCTCGCGACCTATCTCGCGATGGAGGATCCGGCTGCCACTTGGCTGACGGTGCTGACACCCTTCCGGGATGCTTTGGTCGCAGACGGTATAGTGACCGAGGAGGCCAGTGCGGTCGTGTTCGCCGACCTGGCCGGTTGGATGACAGGTGCATTCGCCGCCGCACTGGTCGCGCAATTGCTGTTCGGGCTTTTTATTGCGCGGTGGTGGCAGGCCCTGCTGTACAACCCAGGCGGGTTTGGCGCCGAGTTTCGCGCGCTGCGGTTGGGACGCGCCTTCGGAGTTCTGGTGCTCCTGCTGTTGGCTGCTCTGCCGTTCGTCGAGGGCCCGAGCCTGGTGGCGAATCTGCTTCTGGTCCTGGGTGTCCTGCTCCTGCTCCAGGGGCTGGCGGTCGCCCATCAAGTGCGTGCGCTCACACAGGCGCGGCAGATGTGGTTGATCGGGCTGTATGTCCTGTTCGTTCTGTTCATGCCGCAGAGTCTGATTCTGGTCGCCTGCGTCGGTTTGGTCGATATTTGGGCGGATATCCGGTCACGGGTTGCCCCGGCGGGCCCGCGCAGTCCGGGCGGGAGCGAGCCCCCGGTCTGAGGTCTGTTCCGCGCGCGGGCGCCGAGAATCTGCCGGGTCCGATCGTCATGCACACTCGCGTATTCGAGCATCGGGAAGCGAACCCCGATCTCGACGAGCTTAATTGAGAGGAATACATCCGTGGAAGTCATCCTTCTGAAGAACGTCGGTCGTCTAGGTGCACTCGGCGACAAGGTCAGCGTCCGCTCGGGCTACGGCCGAAATTATCTCATCCCGTCCGGCTATGCCGTGCCGGCGACCGATGCCAACTTGGAAGCCTTCGTTGCGCGACGCGCTGAGTTGGAGCAGGCCGCGGAGCAGCATCTGGCCGAAGCGCGCGCACGGCGCGATCATTTCGAAGGCATGAACGTCACCATCGCGCGTAAGGCGGGCGAGCAGGGACGTTTGTTTGGCTCCGTCGGCACGGCAGACATTGCCGCGGTCGTGACCACCGCTGGCTTCGAGCTGGCGAAGCAGGAAATCAAACTGCCGGCGGGCCCTTTGCGCGCCGCCGGCGAGTACGAGGTCATCCTGCACCTTCACCCCGAAGTCCAGGCCACGATCAAGGTCGACGTCGTCCCCGAGGATTGAGGCGCAGCGGCCTGCCTGTCTCGGCGGCTACTACGCCGCCGGGCCTGCATCGTGCGTCGCCCGGACCGACCGGGCATCGTGCGCGACCCGGCCAGTCGGCTGAACGGACTCCATCGCTTTGTGACCACCATGACGGGCTGAGGTGACGCATGCTCGACTCGGATGCACAGGGACTTGCGGGTCTGGATTTCGACGAGCTTCGCATCCCGCCCCATAACGTCCACGCCGAGCAATCGCTTCTCGGTGGTCTCATGCTGGACAACAGCACCTGGGACCGCATCGCCGATATGGTCACCGAACGTGACCTGTATCGGCGCGAGCATCGCCTTATCTTCCGGGCCATCGCCAAGCTGGCTGCGGAGGATCAACCCTTCGACCTGGTGACCCTCGCCGAGACCCTGGAGCGTACCGAGCAGCTTGAGGGCGCGGGCGGTCTGCCGTATCTGGGGACCATCGCCAACGAGACCCCCAGCGCGGCCAATATCAAGGCTTACGCCAAGATCGTGCGCCAGACTTCGGTGCTGCGGCAGATGATCGCCGCCGGCACCGACATCGCCGACAGCGGTTATAACCCCCAGGGGCGCGACGCCTCCGAGCTGCTCGACGCGGCCGAACGGCGCGTCTTCGAGATCGCCGAACAGGAAGCGCGCGGAGGAGGGGGCTTCCAACCCATCAAGATCCTACTCGGCCGTGCGGTCGAGCGCATCGATGCGCTCTATCAGCGCGACGAGCCGATCACCGGTCTCGCAACCGGCTTCACCGACTTCGACATGATGACCTCCGGCCTGCAGCCGGCGGATCTCATCATCGTAGCGGGTCGCCCGTCGATGGGCAAAACCTCGTTCGCGATGAACATGGCCGAGCACGTGGCCATCCAGTCCAAGCGCCCGGTGGCCGTGTTCAGCATGGAGATGCCGGGCGACTCGTTGGCGATGCGCATGATGTCCTCGCTCGGACGCATCGACCAGCATCGCGTCAGAACCGGGCGCCTGGAAGACGACGAGTGGCCGCGCCTGACCTCGGCGGTCAACATCCTGGCCGGTGCATCCATGTTCATCGACGACACGCCGGCCCTGTCGCCGACCGAGGTTCGGGCACGCGCGCGGCGACTGAAGCGCGATCAGAACGATCTCGGCCTGATCGTCCTCGACTATATTCAACTCATGCAGGCGCCCGGTGTCGGCGAGAATCGAGCGACCGAAATCTCCGCGATTTCGAGATCGCTCAAGGCGCTTGCCAAAGAGCTGCATGTCCCGGTCGTCGCTCTGTCGCAGCTCAACCGAAGCCTTGAGCAGCGCCCCAATAAGCGGCCGGTCATGTCGGATCTGAGGGAATCCGGAGCGATTGAGCAGGATGCGGATCTGATTGTCTTCATCTATCGTGACGAGGTCTACCACGAAGATACGAAAGACAAGGGCGTCGCCGAGATCATCATCGCCAAACAGCGCAATGGCCCCATCGGTACGACCCGCCTGACCTTCCTGGGTAAATACACCAAGTTTGAAAACTACATCGGAAACTACTACGGCGAGGGCAACGATTAAGCCGGGACAACTGCTTTACCCTCTCATCGTCGCAAGCCCTCTTTTTCAAGCCCTGCCTGGCGCGTACCGACACTGTGGTCGATGATCTGGGTCACCACAGCTATCGCATTGCTCTGACTCCTACTTTCGGAACACTGAAATCTACAGTAACTTCACGAAGAAACTGTATGGAGGCAGGTTGACACACAGGGCATGTTTCACGTCCGTGAAAAAAATGCTCTTTAACCTGCTGAAAAATAATTCGTTTTCTGGGGATGCCTCAGGGTCTATCCCCGGTTCGTGTCGCCTGGGCTTCACCACCTCCCTAGAAAACCGCACGGTACTTTCGGTCTTGCGGCTCCCTGAGTCCTCGAATCCTGACTCGCGACTATCGATATTCTAGAATTAATAGGTCAAAGCTATCTACTGGATACGGCTAAACGATTAGCCTCCGACGTCGACTGCCCCTATTCTCATTCTGTGCCCCACGAGCACCCAAGAGAAGCGAACTTCAGTCAATGAAGCCACGAGCGGAGAGCGAGATGGACAAACATGTGACGACGGCTGCCGGCAAATGCCCGGTGATGCACGGCGGAAATACGGCTACTGGAACATCGGTCATGGACTGGTGGCCGAAGGCGCTGAACCTCGACATCCTGCATCAGCACGACACCAAGACCAATCCGATGGGTGAGGGCTTCAACTATCGTGAAGCGGTCAGGACACTCGATGTTGCGGCGCTCAAGAAAGACCTGCATGCTCTGATGACCGACAGCCAGGACTGGTGGCCCGCGGACTGGGGCCATTATGGCGGTCTGATGATCCGGATGGCCTGGCACGCGGCAGGTACCTACCGGATTGCGGACGGCCGTGGCGGTGCCGGCACGGGCAATCAGCGTTTTGCCCCGATCAACAGTTGGCCGGACAACGTGAACCTGGACAAGGCGCGGCGTCTGCTTTGGCCGATCAAGAAGAAGTACGGAAACAAGATCAGCTGGGCCGACCTGATTGTGCTCGCCGGCACGGTCGCTTATGAATCGATGGGACTGAAGACGTTCGGTTTTGGCTTTGGTCGCGAGGACATCTGGCATCCGGAGAAGGACGCCTACTGGGGCTCCGAGAAGGAATGGCTTGCGCCCACCGACAACCCCGACAGCCGTTACTCAGGCGATCGTGAGCTGGAAAACCCCCTTGCCGCCGTGATGATGGGGCTAATCTATGTCAATCCCGAAGGTGTCGACGGCAATCCCGACCCGCTGCGGACGGCGCACGATGTGCGCGTGACCTTCGCGCGAATGGCCATGAACGATGAAGAAACCGTCGCCCTGACCGCCGGTGGTCATACGGTCGGTAAGTGCCACGGCAATGGCGATGCCGGTTTGCTGGGGCCGAAGCCCGAAGGGGCCGATGTCGAGGAGCAGGGCCTTGGTTGGAACAACCACACCAGCCGCGGCATCGGTCGCGACACCGTGTCCAGCGGCCTCGAAGGCGCCTGGACGACGCACCCGACCCAGTGGGACAACGGCTATTTCGCCATGCTGCTCAACCATGAGTGGGAACTCAAAAAGAGCCCGGCCGGCGCCTGGCAGTGGGAGCCCGTCGAGATCAAGGAAGAAGACAAGCCCGTCGACGTGGAGGATCCCTCGATCCGCTACAACCCGATCATGACCGATGCCGACATGGCCATGAAGATGGATCCGGCGTATCGGCAGATTTCCGAGCGATTCTCCAAGGATCCCGAGTACTTCTCGGACGTCTTTGCACGGGCCTGGTTCAAGCTGACGCATCGCGACATGGGGCCCAAGGCGCGCTACCTCGGCCCCGACGTCCCGCAGGAAGACCTGATCTGGCAGGATCCAGTTCCCGCCGGCCGCATGGACTATGACGTCAGTGCCGTGAAGGCCAGGATCGCAGCCAGCGGCCTAAGCGTCGGCGACATGGTCGCAACGGCTTGGGACAGCGCTCGGACCTTCCGTGGTTCGGACATGCGCGGCGGGGCCAACGGTGCACGCATCCGTCTGGCCCCGCAAAAGGACTGGGAGGGCAACGAGCCCGCGCGTCTGGCCAAGGTTCTGGGCGTGTTCGAGGGGATTGCGGCCGAGACCGGCGCCAGCGTGGCCGATGTTGTCGTCCTTGCCGGCAATGTTGGGATCGAGCAGGCAGCCAAGCAGGCCGGTTTCGACATCCGGGTTCCCTTTGCGCCGGGTCGTGGCGATGCCACCGACGCGATGACCGATGTTGAGTCGTTCGAGCCGCTGGAACCCATCCATGACGGGTATCGCAACTGGCTCAAGAGGGACTACGTCGTCAGCGCCGAGGAGCTGATGCTCGACCGGACGCAGTTGATGGGCTTAACCGCACACGAGATGACGGCGCTGGTCGGCGGCATGCGGGTGTTGGGCACCAATCACGGGGGCACCAGGCACGGCGTCTTCACCGATCGGGAAGGTGTTCTGACGAACGACTTCTTCGTGAATCTGACGGACATGGCCAACACCTGGAAGCCGGCAGGGAACAACCTGTATGAGATCTGTGACCGTGCAACAGGCCAGGTCAAATGGATGGCTACCCGGGTCGATCTCGTCTTCGGGTCCAACTCGATCCTTCGCGCCTACGCCGAGGTCTATGCGCAGGACGACAATCAGGAGAAGTTCGTTCAGGACTTTGTGGCCGCGTGGACCAAGGTGATGAACGCCGATCGCTTTGATCTGGCTTAAGTCTCGGTACAGGTCCTCACGCCGCTCGCGATCGGCGTGAGGACGCTTAAGTTCGACCAGAAGCCTCTGTCTTACAAAGGCTTTTGTGTTTCAGGCATGTTCGACCAGCCACCAAACCGTAATCTGCCAGATAGGCGCACCGGCGCAGAGAACCGGCGCGCAGGGCGGCTTCCCGATGACGCCCCGATGACGCCTGCTTCATCCCCGCTGCGCGCCACTCGGCCTACAATAGTCGGAATTGATTCCGCGGATGGCGCGCCTGTCATATGAGCACCCGAAAGCCCCGTCTGAGCCACGTCTGCAACGCTTGCGGTGCGGTTGCGCCGAAATGGGCAGGTCAGTGCCCGGACTGCGGGGCCTGGAACAGCCTGGTGGAGACTGCCGAGCCGGTCCGGCCTGCCGGGCGCGGCGGTGGTTATGCCGGGGCGGCCGGGGCGGCCGAGTCGGCGCGCATCGAGAGTTTGGCGGATGTCAGCCCGGAGGATCGGGTCCGCATCCAGAGCGGGATCGGCGAGTTGGATCGGGTGCTCGGCGGCGGCCTGGTCATGGGTTCGGTGGTGCTGATCGGGGGTGATCCCGGCATCGGAAAGTCGACCCTCTTGCTCCAGGCGAGCGCCTCGCTGGCGCGCAGCCTCCCGGTGCTCTATGTCAGCGGCGAAGAGTCGCCCCAGCAGATCGGGCTACGGGCGCATCGGCTTGGGCTCGTCGGCAACGGGATCCGCCTGCTGGCGGAAACCAATGTCGAGTCGATTCTAGCTAGCGCGGCGCAGGAGCGTCCGCGCATCATGGTCGTGGATTCCATCCAGACTCTCTACACCGACACCCTGCAGTCGGCTCCCGGCTCGGTCTCCCAGGTCCGCGAATCCGCGGCCCTGTTGGTCCGCTTTGCCAAACAACAGGACACCGTGGTGTTTCTGGTCGGGCATGTCACCAAGGATGGCACGCTGGCGGGCCCGCGCGTGTTGGAGCACATGGTCGATACGGTGCTCTATTTCGAGGGCGAGCCGGGCGGTGCCTTTCGTCTGGTGCGCTCCATCAAAAATCGCTTCGGCGCGGTCAATGAGCTGGGCGTCTTTGCCATGGGCGACCGCGGCCTGCGCGAGGTCAAAAACCCCTCGGCGATCTTTCTCTCACGCCACGACGAGCCGGTTCCGGGCAGCCTGGTGATGGTCACTCGCGAGGGCACGCGCCCGTTTTTGGTCGAGGTGCAGGCGCTGGTCGACGAAAGTCCCTTGGCCAATCCGCGACGGGTGGCGCTCGGGCTCGATGCCAACCGGCTGTCGATGCTGCTGGCTGTGCTGCATCGGCACGGTGGTGTGGCCATGTTCAATCAGGATGTATTCGTCAATGTGGTCGGCGGTGTGCGGATCACAGAGACGGCCGTCGACCTGCCGTTGATCATGGCCGTGCTCTCAAGTTACCGCGATCGTCCCCTGCCGCTGGATCTTGCGGTGTTCGGCGAGATCGGCCTGTCCGGCGAGGTTCGCCCGGTCCCCAATGGTCCGGATCGGTTGCGCGAGGCGGTCAAGCACGGCATTCACCGGATGATCGTGCCGGTCGGCAATGTCCCCAAGGAGGGGGTTGAGGGATTAGAGATCACCAGCGTGCGCACGCTCGGTGAGGCGCTCGACGGCATCTGAGTGTTGGATCCTGTTTCGATCACAGCGATCGACCGCCAGCGTCCGGCGGATCCATACGGGCGTGCCCCGTTAGCCGAGTAGACGCGGCTTCCGCAGCGGGCGCGGTACGACTTTCACCGTCTTCACCCCGTTGTCGGCGGTTTGCAGGATCTCCAGCGGTCGATCATGGAGCTTGAGGCTTGTCCCCGGCTCCGGGATGGTTTCGAGGTACTCGAGAATCAAGCCGTTCAGGGTCTTGGGTCCGTCGGTCGGCAGATCCCAGCGCAAGGCTCGATTGAGATCCCGCACGCTGATACTGCCGTCGATCAGCAGGCTGCCGTCTTCGGCACGATGGATCTCGGAGAGGCTGTCGGCCGGATCCGTGGTGAATTCTCCAACGATCTCTTCGAGCAGATCGGTCAGGGTGATGAGTCCCAGGAAGTCGCCGTACTCGTCGACCACCAGACCGACACGCCGCTTACCGCGCTGGAAGTTGAGCAGCTGTTGGTAGAGCGGCGTTCCCTCGGGGACATAGTAGGGCTCGCGCGCGATCCCGCGCAGGTGCTCCTTGTCCAGTCCCTGATCGAGCAGGGCATGCAATGCGTTCTTGGCATGGAAGACGCCGATCACATTGTCGATGCTGCCGTCGAACAAGGGCATGCGGGTGTAGCTGGAGTTGCGGATCGCCTGAAGGATGTCGTCCTCGCTGTCCTGGATATCGATGCCTTCCACTTCGTTGCGTGGAATCATGATGTCCTCCACCGTCGCGCGCTCCAGATCCAGGATCCCGAGCAGCATCGAGCGGCTGCGCTCCGGGATCATGGCGCCGGCTTCGCTGACGACCGTGCGCAATTCTTCCCGACTCAGTGCCGTGCCCGGACCGGCGTCCGTGGCGATGCCCATCAGACGGAGCAGTCCGTTGGTGAAGAGATTAACGAACCAGACGATCGGGTACATCAGCTTCAGCAGCGGCGTGTAGACGTAGGCCGCCGGGAAGGCCAGCCGCTCGGGATGCAGTGTGGCGTAGGTCTTGGGGGCGACCTCCGAGAAGATCAGGATCACTAGAGTCAAGAGGCCCGCAGCGATACCGATCGCGGCCTCGCCACCGAGGCGCAGGGCGATGATGGTCGCCAGGGACGAAGCCATGATGTTGACGAAGTTGTTACCGAGGAGGATCAGCCCGATCAGCCGGTCGGGTCGGTCGAGCAGTGTCCGCGCTAAGCGGGCGCCGCGGTGGCCCTTGTCGGCCATGTGCCGCAGCTTGTAGCGGTTCATGGTCAGCAGCGCCGTCTCTGAGCCGGAGAAGAAGGCCGAGAAGGCAAGCAACAGGATCAGTGCGAAGAAAAGGCCGGGCAGCGAGAGTTCATCCACCTTAAATTCCGAGCTTGGCGATAAGTCGTGCGTTTGCACAGTATAACGGCCGCGTACTGTATCAGGATGGCTCCGTGTGCGCCGAGCGCGAACGCTGCGAGGCGTGCCTGGTCTGCCGATCAAGGCCGCTTTGCCAGTGACCTGAGCGACCATTTCCGGGCGATCGGTTCCCAAGCAAATGGGGTTAAATGGATCCCGCGCTTGCAGTTCGCCAACGCTCGGGCATAATCCCGGCCTTTTTGACCGGGGCTGATGATGTTCAAGAATGTTCGCTTTTACCGACTGGGGCGCCCGTTCGGCCTCGATGCCGCCGCGCTTGAGGCCCGTCTCGACGAGCGCCGCTTCCGGCCCTGTGGTCCACTGGAGACCGCCACCATGGGTTGGTCCGCCCCGCTTGGCGACGGCTCGACCGCGCTGGTCCACGCGGTCTCGGGCTGCTTTCTGGTCTGCTCGCGCAAGCAAGAACGGCTTTTACCGTCGGCCGCGGTCGCCGAGGCATTGGATGAGCGCATCAGTGATCTGGAGACCGCCGAGGCACGCGATGTGGGCCGGGCGGAGCGGCGTCGGCTGCGCGAGCAGATCATGGCGGAAATGTTGCCACGCGCCTTCACTCGCTCGCGCCGCACACTTCTCTATGTCGACACCCTGGCCGGCTGGCTCGTGGTCGATGCCGGGAGCGATCGACAGGCCGAAGACGTCGTCTCGCTGCTGCGCGAGACCATCGAGACCCTGCCCGCACGTCCCCCCGCGCCACGGATGGAGCCGCCCAAGGTGATGACCGGCTGGCTGCTGAACGGCGATGCGCCAAGCGATTTCATCGTCGGCGATGCCTGCGAGCTGCGCGATGTCAGCGACACCGCGAGCCTGATCCGCGCGCGCGGGCAGGACCTTGCCAGCGAAGAGATCCTCGCCCATCTGCGCGCCGGCAAGCAGGTCGTGAAACTGGCTGTGAGCTGGGAAGAACGGCTCGACTTCGTTCTGGCGGAAGACATCTCGCTCAAGCGTCTGCGTATCGGCGATGCCTTGCTCACGGAGATGGACGACACGGAGCTGGAGCCGGCGGCGCGTTTGGACGCCGAGCTGGCGATTCTGGCCCTGCAGATGCGCGAGCTGATTGCTCGACTGGATGCGATCTTCGGGCTCGTCGCCGACGAGGACGGGACGACGATGACCGCCCCGCCGGGGATCGAGCCGGTCGTGAAAACCGAGACCCCGAAGGTCGCGCCGCAGACCGCCGAGCCGCCACCCTGGGAGGCGTAAGTCAGCCCGCGCTCCCGCGCCCGACGGCCGATCTGCG
>JBGSKP010000294.1:0-2057 GCA_041741175.1 Thiocapsa sp.
CGCCCGAGAGCTGGTCGGGGCGGCGTTTGCGCAGCTCGGTGATCTTGAGCAGGTCTAGCATCTCGGCGATGCGCTCGGCGCGCTCGCGTCGCGGCAGACGATCCTGCTTGAGGCCGAACTCGATGTTCTGCTCGACGCTCATGTGCGGGAAGAGCGCGTAGGACTGGAACATCATGTTCACGGGGCGCGAGTAGGCCGGCACGTCGGTGACGTCGACGCCATCGATATGGATCCGACCCGAGGTGGGATACTCCAATCCGGCCAGCATGCGCAGCAAAGTCGATTTACCGCAGCCCGAGCTGCCCAGCAGGGAGAAGAACTCACCCTGAAAGATATTCAGGCTCACATCGTCGACGGCGTAGACATCGCCGAATTTCTTGGTGACCCGGTCGATGCGCAGATAAGGCGACGCCTTGGGGTCCTGCCAGGACTCCAGGGCGCGACGCTCGGCAAGAGTGGCCATGGTTGGTGGCGATCCGTTGCGGTCTCAGCGATTGGCCTTCAGGCGGGTCCAGAGTCGGTTCAGCTCGCGGATCTCCCGATCGCTGCGCTCCGACGGGACGAAGAGACGCGCCGTGACCTCGGCAGGCGGATAGATCGCCGGATCCTCGCGAACCGCCTCGTCCAGGAGCGGCGTGGCGGCGAGGTTGGGATTGGCGTAATAGACGGCGTTGGTGACCGCCGCGATCACTGCCGGCTCCAGCATGAAGGCGATAAAGGCATGGGCCGCGTCAGGATTGGGTGCATCCTTGGGAATCGCCATGACATCGGTCCAGACGGCGGCCCCTTCTCGTGGCAGCCGATAGGCGATCGCAACGCCTTTGTCGGCTTCCTCGGCACGAGATTGCGCCTGCAGGACATCGCCGGAGTAACCCATCGCGACACACAGATCGCCGTTGGCCAGATCGCTCATGTACTGGGAGGAGTGGAAGTAGCGCACATGCGGGCGTGCGGCCCGGATGAGCTCGGAGGCGGCGTCCAGGTCGGCCTTCTCCAGGCTGTTCGGATCTTTGCCGAGATAGGCGAGGGCGGCCGAGAAGACCTCGGTTGAATCATCCAGCAGACTGATCCCGCAATCGCTGAGCTTCGCCGCCGTCTCCGGATCGAACACCAGTGCCCAACTGTCCAGATCCGCCTCCGGGCCGAGCGCCGCCTCGACCTTCTCGACATTCAGTCCAAGGCCCGAGGTGCCCCACATATAGGGCACGAGGTAGCGGTTATCGGGGTCGATACCCGCGAGCCCGGCCATGATTGCGGGGTCGAGTCGGTCCAATCCGGGGAGCTTGCTCTTGTCTAGCGGCTGATAGATGTCGGCCTTGATCTGGCGGGCTGCGAACGGCTGCGCGCTGGGGAAGACGACGTCGTAGCCACTTTGTCCGGCGAAGAGCTTGGCCTCCAAGACTTCGTTTGAGTCATAAACATCCAGGACCGGCCGAATGCCGCTCTTGGCTTCAAAGCCCGACAGGGTGTCCTCGGCGAGATAGTCGCTCCAGTTGTAGAGATGGACCGTGTCGCCCGCCGGCAAGACGCCCGAGTAGGCCAAGAAGGCAATGGCAAAAGCGAAAGAAAACCGTTGCATAGAGTCCCCGGATCCGATCATGTCGAGATGAAAGCGGCGGCCGCTGCCGACTGTGGCGCAATGCTACTTCAGTTTTATGGCAGGGTCTCGATTTTAAGCCCTTCTGTGCTGCCGGTGACGTGCGCGTGATACGGGCCGGCCCCGTGCGCCGGCTTGCGCGCACGACGGATGTCACCGATAAGGCTTTGACGAGCGCCTCTGCGCTCCCACCTATGCCCCACCAAGGTTTCCCGCATCCCATTGGCTACATCCAGCAGGAGAGTGCTTTGACTGACCAGGACGCCGCTCCAGCAGCTCACACCTACCGCATCGGTGCGGTATCGCGTCTGACCGGCGTACCCGCCGACACCCTGCGCGTGTGGGAGCGCCGCTATAGCGTGGTCGCGCCGGTGCGATCGGACGCCGGCACACGCTTGTACGGACCGGATGATGTCAGCCGCTTGACCCTGATCAAGCGGCTGGTCGATCGGGGCGATGC
>JBGSKP010000295.1:0-2204 GCA_041741175.1 Thiocapsa sp.
ACGCCCGGCGTACAGGCGGCACCGGAGCCAGCCGCGACCGACGCCGCACCGGCCGACAGCGACGACCACGCCCACGATCACTGAATCGGACGGGTCCGATCAGCGCTTGCCCTCATCGCTCGACAGAGCGCCGAGCAGTCCGGTCAAGAGATCAAGCGGCGTCGGCGGACAACCGGGGATCTTGATGTCGACCGGGATGACGTTCTCGACCGCCCCGCAGGAGGCATAGGAGACCCCGATCTCGCCGCCGTCGCAGGCGCAGATGCCGGCGGCGATAACGAATTTTGGGGACGGGGTGGCACGCCAGGTGCGGCGCAGTGCGGTCTCCATATGGCGCGAGACCGGACCGGTGACGAGCAGCACATCGGCATGGCGAGGCGAGGCGACGAAGTGGATGCCGAAGCGCTCCACATCGTAGAAGGGGTTGTTGAGCGCATGGATCTCCAGCTCGCAGCCGTTGCAGGAGCCCGCGTCGACCTGGCGGATAGCCAGACTGCCGCCGAAGCGCGCATCGATGCGTCGGTGCACCTCGACGCCAATGCGTTCCAGCTCGGCGTCGTCGTGAACCGGCGGGGCCTCGGTGACGAGCCCGGTGCAGTAGGATTGCTTAAGGATTCGGAACATGCTGAACCGCGTCTTGTAGTAATACGGAAGAGTGATCGCCAACCGCGATGGCGAGGATACCCACGAACCCTCTGCCTGACGCGGTTCAAAAAACAGGCATCGATCATCCTGAACCGCGCCCGCTGCAACATTCATTAACAGGCGCGAGGCCGAATCAAGCCACCAACGGCGCCTGTCGTACAGTGGCGCGGTTCAGCGGTTCAGCGCTCCGCAAATCCGAGAAAGAGCGCGAGCCCCCGGTTGACGGCGACCAGGGTGTCGTCTTCCAGTCTGCCGAACGGCGCTCCCAGCTTGTCCCGACGCACCGTCATGGCCTTATCGATCATGATCTGAGATCGCTTGCGAAGACCGTTCTCCGGAGTTGGATCGACGGTCAGTCGAATCAATGGGGCATCGACCAGGGTCGACGAGACCAGCAAGAGTGTCGCGGTTGCCGTCGCACCGAAGTAATCCGATTGAATCATCAGCGCCGGCCTTGGCTTGCCGAAATCTCCCGGCATGGCGACCATGACCAAGTCGCCACGCCTCATGCCGACCACTCATCGGCATCCGCGAAGGCGGCATCGATGAAGTCCATCAGCCCCTGATCCGCCGCATCCGCCTGCGTAACCGCGAGCGACTGTCGACGACACTCCTCTGCAAACCCCGGCCGCTTTGTATCGGGCACCCAGATCTGCAACGGCCTCAATCCGGCCGCGCGAAGCGAATCCCGCCGCTTGCGGACACGTTCGTTGACAGGTATCGGCATGAGAGTCTCCATGGAATCGTTACATGTAGCTTATGCCGAACGCCACGCGTGTCAACGGCGAATCGACAGCCGCGACGACAAGGATATCCACGACCCCTCCGCCTGAAGCGGTTAAAAAAAGCGTTCAATATCCTGAACCGCGCCCGCTCCGACGTCCATTGATGGCCGCGAGGTCGAACCGAACAACCAATCGCGCCGGTCGTATGGTGGCGCGGTTCAGAGGTCCACCCCTGCATACGATCCGTTGACCGACTTATTGCACACCGGGAAATCGGGAACGATGTTGCCGTGGATCAGGCGCTCCAGGGCCGGCCAGGTGAACCAGCTCGGGTCGCGCGGGAAGTAGCGGGCGATCCGGCCCTCTGCGGCGAAACGCACGAAGCAGAGGATCTCGCCGCGCCAGCCTTCGATCAGGCCCAGGCCCATGGCGCCTTCTTCCGGAGTCGGGAAGGGTGCGACGATCTCGCCGCCCGGCAGGGCATCGAGCAGGCGGTCGAGCATCCAGAGACTCGCGCGGACCTCCTTCATGCGCACCCGCACGCGGGCGGCGACGTCGCCCGCCGTCTCTTCCGGGATCTCGACCCGCACCTGATCGTACGGCGCATAGGGGCTGTCGCGGCGGACATCGAACGCGAGCCCGCTGGCCTTGCCCACATAGCCGGTGCAGCCGAGGGCGCGCGCATCGGCTTGCGCGAGGATGCCGGTACCGATCAGCCGGTCGTCGAGCGATGGGTGGTCGTCGACGATGTCGAACAGGGGCTCAATGGCCTTGTGCAGGGCTGCATGGTCCAACCGCAGCTCGCGGAAGGCCGTCTCCGAGAGGTCTCGGGCA
>JBGSKP010000296.1:0-1677 GCA_041741175.1 Thiocapsa sp.
GCCGGGGATTGATCCGCGTCTGCTCGGTCTATAATCGCACCCGTGTGCGATCCATCGGAGTCCGCCATGAGCCTGACCCAGCAAGACATCGATTTCATCAAGACCAACATGGCCGTTTGGTTTGCCGAGCAGAGTCTCGGCAAGCCGCCGGCCGTCTACGAGATCGAGCTGCGCGAGCGCATGGTGCGCGTCGAGGAGGAGCTCAAGCACCATCACGAGTTGATGCGTCAGGGCCTCGAGCAGATGGACAAGCGTTTCGAGGCGATGCAGGCCATCATGGACAAGCGTTCGGAGCAGGTTGAGAGACGCGTCGAGACGCTTCGAGCAGATCGACAAGCGTTTCGAGCCCGTTGAAGAACGCTTCGAACAGATCGACAAGCGCTTCGAGGAGATGATCCGTCGCCACGACCGCCACTTCCTTTGGCTGATCGGGTTCATCACGACGGTCGGTGGCCTGGTCATTGCCGCCGGCAAGTTGTGGTAAGGCGATTTCCGGAAGTCGCCTTAAAACCGCGTTCAGAGCGAGATGCTGACTTTCGAGTGAGCTCGACGTTTGGTGCATCCATAGCCCTTGGCGGGGACGCGGTTTAATAATGATATGTTCTCTAATATCCTAGAACGCGCCGGCTCCAGGGACCGTCAAGTCTGCCAGGGCCGATCCCATCCAAAAACACTGCATACCGCTCTGGGCGCGGTTTAGTCCGCGTCGTACGCCAGATTCGGCGACAGCCAGCGCTCGATCTCGGGCAGCGGCATGCCTTTGCGCTCGGCGTAGGCGGCAACCTGGTCGCGGGCGAGCTTACCGACGGCGAAGTACCGACTGTCGGGGTGCGAAAAATTGAGCCCACCGACTGCGGCCGTCGGGACCATCGCCTTGGACTCGGTCAACCAGATACCGGTATTGCGCTAGGTATCCAGGGCCTGCCAGAGCAGATCCTTCTCGGTGTGGTCGGGAGAGGCCGGACACCCCATCGCGGGGCGGATGCCCTGGTAGCGCTCCTCGATCAGATCTTCGTTGCTTAGATCCTCGTCCGAGGCGTAGCGCCAGTGGCGGGTGCGTACGCGGGCGTGCAGCATCTCGGCCAGTGCCTCGGCGAGACGGTCGGCGATCGCCTTGAGCATGATGGCGGAGTAGTGGTCGTCGTGATCGGCCTCGAAGGCGGCGACCCGTTCATCGATTCCGATCCCGGTGGTGCAGGCAAAGCCGCCGACATAGTCGGGGATGCCGGTCTCCACCGGAGCGATATAGTCGGCCAGACACTCGTTGTACTTGCCGGGCGGCTGTTTGCCCTGCTTGCGCAGACAGTGAAGGGTCAGCAGCGTTTTACTGCGCTCTTCGTCGGCGTAGACCGTGATATCGTCGCCGACGGCGTTGGCGGGGAAGAGACCGATAACGGCGGCGGCCCCGAGCCACTTCTCGGTGATGATCATGTGCAGCATTGCCTTGGCGCCGTCGAAGAGCTTGCGCGCCTCGACGCCCTTCTCGGGGTCGTCGAGGATCTGCGGGAAGCGCCCGCGCAGCTCGCAGGCGTGGAAGAACAAGGTCCAATCGATGTAGGCCGCGATCTCCTCGAGCGGGATGTCGCGGAAGGTCTGCACACCGGGCTCGGCGGGGACCGGCGGTAGATAGTGCTCCCAATCGATCGGCGTGCGGTTGGCTTGGGCCTTGGTCAGAGG
>JBGSKP010000297.1:0-1525 GCA_041741175.1 Thiocapsa sp.
CGAGCCTGCGGCTCGGCGTTCGCTGCCCATTTCACGGCGAAACCGTTGCTGTAGCGCAGGTCCACCACCAGCGGCTGCCCGGCCGCTTCCAATTGTGTCGAACTGGCGATGAACCGAGCGAGTCGTTGATCGACTGCCTCGGTGCCAAGATGCAGCTCAATGCCGGTCACCAACTCGATACGCCAGGCACCACGCGGATCGACCGCAAGCGTCTGGATCAGGTGGCCGATCAACATCAGCTCGTCTCGCCACTTCTGGTAACGCTGAACGATCTCCGGCGCGCGCTGGTCATCGCCCTCGAGCAAGGGCAGACCAGCCGGAACCGGCCCAGCGCCCGGCCGAAAGACCACGCCCTCGGTGGTCACCAGGCCGTCGCTGTTCCAGCGCGCAATCGGACGATGCTCCTCGACCTGGACCTCCAGACGATCCGGCCAGACCCGTCGCACCGAGGCGCGGCTCACCCAGGGCAAATCCTCTGCGGCGATCTTCAGGGTCTCCAGGTCGGCGGTCAGGATGCCGCCGACCAGCCGATCGCTGATGGTCTCCTGCAACAATCGCGAGGAATGATGATGCAGCTCGCCTGTCACGGCGATGACGCGCACCGGCAATAACTGCGACTCCCGTTGACCCAGCATCCAGACACCGCCGGCCATGGCCAACATCAGCGACAGACCAAGCAGCGCCAGCCAATGACCCGAGCGCCGCGGGGGCGCCTGGACCGCCGCCGGCTTGATGTGTGTCGGATCAGGCATGCTCGAAACTCGTCTCCAGGATTCGCAGAACCAGGGTATCGAAGTCCATGCCGGCCACACGCGCCGCCATCGGTACCAGACTGTGGTCGGTCATGCCAGGGACCGTGTTGATCTCAAGCAGGAACGGTCGACCGGCCTCGTCGACCATCAGATCGACCCGTCCCCATCCGCTTGCCCCGGCTGCCTCGAAGGCATCGAGCGCCAGTCGGCGCAACCGCAGCTCCTCTGCCTCGGGCAGTCCACAGGGGCACAGATAGCGGGTGCTGTCGGCCCGGTACTTGGCATCGAAGTCATAAAAAACGTGCGGCGTCTCCAGCCGGATCAACGGCAGCGCCTCCTGTCCAAGCACTGCACAGGTGTACTCCGCACCCTGAATCCAGCGCTCGGCCAGCACCGCGTCGTCGTAGCCGCTCGCCACGCGTCGCGCATCGGCGAGCGAGGCGACGTCCTCGACCCGCGCCATCCCAATGCTCGAACCCTCATGAACCGGTTTGATCATCAAGGGGAAGCCGAGCGCCTCGGCCGCAGGCAGATCGGCATCCCGACGCAGCAGCACCGACTCGGCAGTCGGCAGGCCGCATCCCGCCCACGCGAGCTTGCATCGATATTTGTCCATCCCGAGCGCCGAACCGAGCACCCCGGAGCCGGTATAGGGCATGCCGATCGTCTCCAGGGCGCCCTGGATCCGACCGTCTTCTCCGCCACGGCCGTGGAGGATGATGAAGGCGCGATCAAAGCCCCCGGTGCGCAGATGCTCCAGGACGCGCTCGTCC
>JBGSKP010000298.1:0-3845 GCA_041741175.1 Thiocapsa sp.
CCTGCGTCGCCCCCTGCCCGGGGGTGGCCGAATGGCCGTGGAATCAGTGGCCGAATCGCCGTGGAACGGGTGGCCGAATCAGCGTGGAATCAGTGGCCGAATGCCCGTGGAATGGGTGGCCGAATGGGCGTGGAATACGCAGTGTGCCGTCGCGACCAACCTGATACGCGTGTCGCTCAGCCGGCGGGGTCGTTCGGTCGGTATGCAATCGGCATCGACATTGGGGTAGCCATCAGCCGGGACGATTGCCAAACGCGCGGGAGGTCAACGTCGAGGTGGTCCCACGGCGTGCGGGGATCTCACATGGAAGATCACACACGGAACGATGGTGAGGCTAGATCGCCGGCTGCGGCGCGTTCGGGCTCTGTCCCTTCGCCCAAAGACGGCTTGAGAAAGCCCGGAGCATTTTGTGGATGCGTTTGTGGGTATATCGACTATAACGCTATTATTTTTCTTTTAAAAAGAGAATCTTAAATATAATTAGTGGCGGAGAGAGAGGGATTCGAACCCTCGATGGGTGATTAACCCATACTCCCTTAGCAGGGGAGCGCCTTCAGCCACTCGGCCATCTCTCCGTAAACGGGGTGTCGGAACCACGACAATGCATTCCGGTGACGTTCGGGCAGGTCCGAAGATCACCTTGTGGACTGCCGAAACGCTGAACATTCCAACATTTGGGTTCGCCCGATGACCTACGGAGACACAGCTCTCGTAGGTCGCTCAGGCTCCAACGGACGCGTAGTCTATACTGCCCGCGCGTCTTTGGCTACTCAGTCAAGTCGATTACCGGGCGGGATGGCGCCGGCGATCGTGCCGCCTTCGGCTTGCTCGCGTTTGATGCGCTCGTAAATTTCTTCGCGATGTACAGCGACATCGCGAGGGGCATTGACTCCGATACGTACTTGATTTCCTTTAACACCGAGAACGGTCACGGTTACTTCGTCACCGATCATGAGGGTTTCGCCAACCCGACGAGTCAAGATCAACATCGCATTTATCTCCCTTAAGATTTCCTTGTCCGATTAGATGGTATGTCCGGACTTACGATCAGTCGTCCGGCCGATAATGCCCGAAGAGTAAACCACATCCGAGCCGGAAATGAGAAACCTACTCTCAATCATTAATATTAGCACTTACCGGAGCCGCGCCAAACGTTTTGCCCGATCGTGGATTGACATTTGTGCTCAAGAACACGATTCCAACCCATCAGAAATAAATCACGAACAAATCAGACGAAGAGACGGCCTGGTGGACGGTCAGACAGTCAGGGACACTGGATCACGCGCGCCGATCAAGCTCGAAGGCGTCGTGCAGTGATCGTACACCAAGCTCAAGATATTTCTCGTCAATGACCACCGAAATCTTGATCTCGGAGGTGGAGATCATGCGTATGTTGATCCCCTCACGCGCCAGCGTCGAGAACATCAGGCTTGCGATCCCGGCGTGGCTGCGCATGCCGACACCGACCAGCGAGATCTTCACGATGTGGTTGTCCCCGAGCACCTGGCGGGCGCCTAGAGTCGTGGCGGTCTGCTGGAGGATCTCCAGTGCGCGCGGGTAGTCGTTGCGATGCACGGTGAAGGTGAAGTCGGTCATCGCTTCCTGGGCGGCGATGTTCTGAATGATCATGTCGACTTCGATGTTGGCGTCGGCGATCGGTCCCAGAATTTGATAGGCGACGCCGGGCTGATCCGGCACTCCGAGGACGGTGAGCTTGGCCTCGTCGCGACTGAAGGCGATTCCGGAGATCTTGGCGTCTTCCACGATGTCTTCCTCGAACGTGATGAGCGTGCCCTCGCCCTCCTCGAAGCTGGAGAGCACGCGCAGGGGCACCTTGTATTTGCCGGCAAACTCGACCGAGCGGATCTGCAGCACCTTGGAACCGAGACTGGCCATCTCGAGCATATCCTCGAAGGTAATGCGATCGAGTTTGCGCGCCTTGGGCTCGACGCGCGGGTCTGTGGTGTAGACGCCGTCGACATCGGTGTAGATCTGGCATTCGTCGGCCTTGATGGCCGCGGCAATGGCGACGGCCGAGGTGTCGGATCCGCCGCGCCCGAGCGTCGTGATGTCGCCCTGATCATCCACACCCTGAAAACCCGCAATGACCACCACGCGCCCGGCATTCAGATCGGCGCCCACACGGGCCGCGTCGATGTCGCGAATGCGTGCCTTGTTATGCGCGCTGTCGGTGAGGATATGCACCTGCCCGCCCGTGTAAGAGCGTGCGGGACAGCCGGCCGCATCCAGTGCCATGCTTAACAGGGCGATCGTCACCTGCTCACCGGTGGACAGGAGCACATCGAGTTCACGCGGGAGCGGACACTCCTGAACCTGCTTGGCCAGCTTGATGAGCCGATCGGTCTCGCCGGACATGGCCGACACCACCACTACGACCTGGTTGCCCTGATCGCGCCAGCGCTTCACGCGCTCGGCGACGGCCTGAATGCGCTCGGGGCTGCCGACGGATGTCCCGCCGTATTTTTGAACGATCAGCCCCATTGATGTCTCCCGACAGTCACGTCTGGATCTCTCCTCATGATTGGAAGTGTGTGACGTGGCCGCGCCCGTTATGACTCAGCCCACGCGCTGCCGCACCCAGGTCTCGACCAGGGCCAGTGCGGAGGGTAGCCCTGCCGGATCGCTGCCGCCGGCCTGTGCCATATCCGGACGCCCGCCGCCCTTGCCGCCGACCTTCTCGGCGACCTCGCGGATCAGATCACCGGCCTTCAGACGGTCGGTCAGATCCTTGGTCACGCCAGCGATCAGACTAACTTTGCCGTCGGATTCGGTCGCCAGAACGACGACGGCCGAGCCGAGTTTGTCTTTGAGCTGATCCAGGGTGACCCGCAGCGCCTTGGAATCCGCCCCATCAAGCCGGGCGGCCACGACCTTGATGCCAGCGATATCCAGCGCCTGCGCTGTCAGATCCTGACCGGCCGAGCTGGCGAGCTTAGCCTTGAGCTGTTCAAGCTCCTTCTCCAGCCGGCGACTGCGTTCGAGTAACTGCACCACCCGCTGATCGACGTCCTCGCGACCCCCCTTCAACAACCCCACGACACGGATCAACCGATCTTCGTCGGCCTCGACCCAGTGGATCGCAGTTGCGCCGGTGACCGCTTCGATCCGTCGCACCCCGGAGGCGATGCCGGCCTCGCCGATGATCTTCACCAGTCCGATATCCCCCACCGCCTTGACGTGAGTGCCGCCGCACAGCTCGGTTGAAAAGTCGCCCATCCGCAACACGCGCACCTGATCGGCGTATTTCTCACCGAACAGCGCCATGGCCCCGGTCGCCTTGGCATCCTCCAGGTTCATGATGCGGGTCTCGACCAGATGATTCTCGCGCACCTCGCGGTTGACCAGACGCTCGATCTCGAGCAGTTGCTCACGAGAGACCGCCTCGTAATGCGAGAAGTCGAAGCGCAGCCGGTCCGGCCCCACCAGGGAGCCCTTCTGTTGCACATGCTCACCGAGAATGTCGCGTAGGGCCGCATGCAGCAGGTGGGTCGCCGAATGATTTAGTGCCGTGGCACGCCTCCGCGCGACATCCACACGCGCGTCGACGCGATCGCCCACGGCGAGCACGCCCTCGGCGACGCGACCGAAATGGCACAGCGCACCTTCGCCTTTCTTTTGGGCGTCCAACACCTCGAAACGACCCGTCTCGCCGACGAGCCAGCCGCGGTCACCGACTTGTCCACCGGACTCGCCATAGAAGGGCGTGAGATCCAACACGGCCAGACCTTCCTGCCCCGCGACGAGCTGATCGCAGGATCCGTCGACGGTATAGATAGCGACCACCGTGGCCTCTTCCTGGAGCCGGTCGTAGCCGCAGAACTCGG